>DATGVY010000575.1:0-5718 GCA_035299845.1 Streptosporangiaceae bacterium | reverse complement strand
CCCGGCGCAGGCCGCCGAACCAGCGACCGCGGCGGGGAGTCACCACCCGCACCCGGCCGCCGAGCGCCAGCGTACGGACCTCGATCAGCGGCTCTGGCTGCCCCGGCGCAGGCCGCCGAACCAGCGACCGCGGCGGGGAGTCACCACCCGCACCCGGCCGCCGAGCGCCAGCGTACGGACCTCGATCACGGGCACGCCCGGCCCGGCCGGCGGGTCGCCGCCGCCGCGCCTGCGGGAGAGGACGGCCGTACCCGTCAGCACGACGGCGACGCCGTCGGGGACGATCAGCTCCAGGCGGCCGCCGACTATCGTCGCGTAGATCGTGACGTGCAGGCTCTGCAGCAGCGCCTCGCGCAGGTCGAGAATGACCTCGCCGCAGACCGCCGTCACCACGAGGCTGGCCGGCACGACCCAGCGCCCCTCCCGGCGCTCCCTGGCGAATATCCCCGCTACCGGCCGCCGGGCATCGAGCCGGATTGGCTGGGCAGACGGCGCCGCCAGGTCAGCAGTCAGTGCCGCGAGATCACCCAGCGTGCGCGCAGAGTAAGCACGCTCGGCCCGTTCAGAATGTTCTCCGAGGGTCAGCCTGCCGTCGGCCGCGGCCTCGGCGAGCACGGCCACCACGCGTTCCCGGTCAGCATCAGAAGCCCGCAGGTCACGCGGAGCCGGACGGGATGTCACATGCCGAAGATACCGGACGGCGCCCAGGGCCCGCTGCTCGCACGGCCGGGACCTGCGAGGTCAGGTCCAGGTCTGGCCGAAGTCACCAGTGCCTATCTCGATGACATCGCCGACTTCATTGGTGTAGTACAGGTGGCCATGCCCGTTGCCCCACGCGATCATCGTCGGCGGATGCAGCGCCTTCTCCGTGGTGATGTCCTTCCATTGGCCCCACTGGCCGTTAGCCCAGCGGATGCGCTGGATGAACCCGTCCTTGCCGATCCCGGCGACAACGGTGTCGCCATTGTCCCAGCGAACGGAGCTAAGCGCGGAAGTGTTCGATCCGCCCAGGTTCTTCAAATCAGGCTCCTTCGGTTTCCCCAGCGCCGCGCGCATTTTGGCCCGGCTGGTGAATTTCGCCAGGTCACGGTCGATTACCCCGCTGATGTTGTACTGATGCATGGTCCAGGTCTTCCACGGCGCCGGGACCCGCGGCCTCCCCGCCCTGGACGACGGATCGGCGATCCACAGCGGGCAATGACCTAGCCGGTTGCAGTTCCCCGCCTCCGCAAAGGACAGGAACGTGTAGACGATGGGCTGCCGCCCGGTCTTCCTGCGCAGGTCGGCCGTCACCTCCGCGCACCAGGCGTCGACCGCCGCCGGGCCAAGGCCGTCCGTGACCTCGATGTCCAGGGCGATGCAGTCATCGTCACGTAAGCCAAGCCTGCCGATCTCAGCGAGGAAGAAGGACACCGTCTCCTTGGCGCTGACCGACGGATGCCCGAAGAGGTAGGCGACCCGGACCTTTTGCTTCCGGTGCAGAAAGGCCCAGTCGGCCTCGGCGTCCGGGTTCACGTACCGGGTTCCGTTGGGCTCAAGTTCGGTGATCTTGACAGCCGCCCAGCGGATGAACCCTGCCTCCGACCGCCATTGGGCGGGCCGTCCCTGGAAGCTGGCAACATCGACGCCGCGCAGCAGCCCCCGGGCGGCACTGTTCGTGGCACTCATCGTGGCTGCTCGCAGCCAGCTCAGCACCGCGCGGCCAGTTAGCATGGCGAGACTTTATCGCGTAATTCGCGTTCCGCGGACGCAGGCGAGGTTAGGCGGACGGCTGAGGCCAGAAACACGAGCGTGGTCCCGCAGCCGGCCAGACCGCGGGCCGGAGGGTAGCGAGCCGCCGCCGGGCCGGGATCATGCGCCGGACCTGGAGCCGGAGCCGCAGCGCCGCCGGGCCGGGACCTTGCGCCGGACCGGGGCCACCCGGTCCACGGCATCTCCCAGCCGGATCGCGGCCGGTCCGCGCCACTTCCTGCCCGTCACCCGAATCTGTTAGTTTTGGGAAAGCAAATATTCGAATCTTCGGGGCGGAGGGAAGATCGCATGGCGGGCGAGCCTTCGGATGGCAGCGCCGGACCGGCTTGGACGGCAGCGGACAGGTTCCGCGGTACCCGCTACAAGTGGGTGGCCCTGTCGAACACGACGCTCGGCATGCTGGCAGCCACCGTTAACGGCTCCATCGTGATCATCTCGCTGCCTGCCATCTTCCGCGGGATACACCTGGACCCGCTCCAGCCGGGCAACGTGAGCTACCTGCTCTGGATGCTGATGGGGTACCTGGTGGTGTCCGCGGTCCTCGTCGTGACCCTGGGCCGGCTTGGCGACATCTACGGCCGGGTCCGGATGTACAACATGGGCTTCGCGATCTTCTGCCTCGGGGCGCTCGCGCTGCCCTTCGACCCGTTCACCGGGCCGGCCGGGGCGCTCTGGCTCATCGGCTGGCGGGTCCTGCAGGCCACCGGCGGCGCCATGCTGATGGCCAACTCCCCCGCGATCCTGACCGACGCGTTCCCGTCTCACCAGCGGGGCACCGCCATGGGGATCAACCAGGTCGCCGGCATCTCCGGCTCGTTCCTTGGCCTGATCCTTGGCGGGGTGCTTGCCGCCGTCGACTGGCGCCTGGTGTTCATCGTGTCGGTACCGATCGGCGTCGGCGGGACCATCTGGTCCGTCCTGAGCCTGCGCGAGACCGGGCTGCGGACCCGGGCGCGGATCGACTGGCTGGGCAACATCACCTTCGCCGTCGGCCTGATCGCCCTGCTCACCGGAATCACCTACGGTATCCAGCCCTATGGCGGCCACTCGATGGGCTGGACGAGCCCGGCCGTGCTGACCGGCCTGATCGGCGGGGTCGTGCTGCTGACCGCATTCTGCCTGGTCGAGCAGCGGGTGGATGCGCCGATGTTCGACCTGAAGCTGCTGCGGATCCGGGCCTTCGCCGCCGGGAACGCCGCGACGCTGCTGGCCTCCATCGCCCGCGGCGGGCTGCAGTTCATGCTGATCATCTGGCTGCAGGGCATCTGGCTGCCGCTGCACAACTACGCCTTCAAGGACACCCCGCTCTGGTCCGGCATCTACCTGCTGCCGCTGACCTTCGGCTTCGTCGTGTCGGGGCCGGTCTCCGGGTGGCTATCGGACCGGCACGGCGCGCGCGCTTTCGCGTCCGGGGGGCTGCTGGTGTCGGCGGCCGCGTTCGGCGGCCTGCTCGCAGCGCCGACCGACTTCCGGTACGCGGCGTTCGCGGTCCTGATCTTCGTGGCCGGCGCCGGGATGGGCCTGTTCTCCGCGCCGAACGCGGCCGCGATCATGAACAGCGTCCCGGCCAGGCAGCGCGGTGCCGCATCCGGGATGCTGGCCACATTCCAGAACTCCGGCTTCGTGCTGTCGATCGGCGTGTTCTTCTCGCTCATGATCGCCGGCCTGGCGAGCGCGCTGCCGACGACCCTCAGCCGGGGCCTCATCGCGCAGGGCGTGCCGGCCGGCATCGCCCACCAGATCGGGCACCTGCCGCCGGTGGGCAGCCTGTTCGCCGCTTTCCTTGGCATCAACCCGGTCCGCCAGCTGCTGGCCCCGAGCGGAGCGCTTGCGCACCTTCCGGCGGCCAGCGTCGCCCGGCTGACCGGCAAGCGCTTCTTCCCGCAGCTGATCTCCGGGCCGTTCCACCACGGGCTGGTGATCGTGTTCAGCATGGCCATCGCCGTGCTGCTCATCGCGGCGGCCACGTCCGCGCTGCGGGGCGGCCGGTACGTCCACGGCGAGCATTCGGCGGGCGCGCAAGACGGCGCGCAGGGAGCCGCCCAGCAGGCCGCCGTGGACCCGCTCGGCGAGCCGGAGGCCGCCGCGGCCGGCCCGGCGGCTGCCGACGGCGTGGCCGGCGCGAACCGCGCGAAGAGCGGGAACAGCGGGAACGGGGCGAGCGGCGCCGGCCAAGATGGCACGCCGGCTGTACGCGCCGGCCGGAGCCGTGCTACGCCTGACCCATGACCTTCACAGGGACCGCTGGCGAGCAGGCTGCCACTGACGCGGGGCGGGCAGCGCTGAGCAAGGCACGCGGCGATCAGGTCGCGCTGGTGCGGTTCCTGTACGTAGATCACGGCGGGATCGTCCGGGGCAAGTCGAGCTCGCTGGCCAAGCTCCCGGACCGGCTGAACACGGGCATCGGGCACACCCTGGCCATGATGGCCATGACGATGATGGACACGCTGCAGCCGGTGGACGGCATGGGCCCGGTCGGTGAGGTCCGGATGGTGCCCGATCCGGCGACGTACGTCACGCTTCCCTACGCGCCGGGCGCCGGCGCCATGCTGGCCGACCTGGTGCAGCCGGACGGGCGGCCGTGGGACGGGTGCGCCAGGACGTTCCTCAAGCAGGCCATCGCCGGGCTCGCCGCCGAGGGCTACGCGCTCAGTGCGGCGTTTGAGCCGGAGTTCACCGTCGGCAAGCGCGAGACAGACCCGAGCGGCGGGCCGGACGTCCTGGCCCCGATCGATGACAGCCTGTGCTACTCGGCCACCGGCTTCCACCAGGCGCACGATTTCGTGATCGAGCTGATGCAGGCATTCGAGGCGCAGAATCTTCAGGTCGAGCACTACTACCCGGAACTCGGCGCCGGGCAGCACGAGGTCTCGATCCGGCACGCGCCCGCCCTGCGCGCGGCCGACAACCAGGTGCTGTACCGGGAGACGGTGCGGGGCGTGGCGTTCCGCCGCGGGCTATGGGCCAGCCTGGCGCCGAAGCCGATCGCCGACGGGGCCGGCAACGGGACGCACCTGCACGGCTCGCTGCACGAGCTGGGTCCCGATGGGGCACCGGGCACTCGCAACCTGTTTAACGATCCAGGGGATCGGTATGGCCTGTCCGAGATCGGCTACCACTTCATCGCCGGGATACGCGCCCATCTGCCTGCCCTCACCGCGCTGACCTGCGCCAGCGTCAACAGCTACCGGCGGCTGACCCCGAGGGCCTGGAGCAGCGCCTACACCGTGTGGGGAATGGACAACCGGGAGGCAGCGATCAGGATCTGCTCGCCGCTGCGCGGCGACGAGTCCAGCTCGGTGAACCTGGAGCTGAAGGCATCGGACTCGACCGGCAACCCGTACCTGGCCCTCGGCGGGTTCATCCAGGCCGGCCTGGACGGAATCCGCGGCAAGCTCGATCCGGGCGAGGCGGTCAACGTGGATCCGGCGGCCCTCAGCGAGGCGGAGCGGCAGTCGGTGGGCGCCCGCAGGCTGCCGGCCTCCCTCGGCGAGGCGCTCGACGCCCTGGAGCGGGACGACCTGCTGACGGACGCCCTTGGCGCACTGCGCCGGACTGCGTACCTCGCGGTGAAGAGGGCAGAGGTGGAGGCATTCGCCGGCCAGGATGCTGCCTACGAGTGCTTCCACTACTTCACCAAGATCTAGGCCGTAGTTCCCCCCAGATGAGCTGACACCCCTGTTCACCAGGGAAAACGTGGACGCACATGACTACCGTAGTCATGTGCGTCGGGCAACCGAAGCCCTATGACCAGGGCAGACATGATGGGCCTCATGAGCCTGGGGGAACTTCGGGCTAGTCCTGCATATCCCTGCGGGACGCCATGCAGCGGCGAAAATCGCACGCCTACAGCCCCGAACCCGTGATCTTCCGTGTCTCGAGATGGCGGCACGGCGGGCCGTTCAGGGCTAGTACCTGCGATGATGCCACACCGTGCCCCGCCGGGGTGGGTATTTTCCGGTCAGG
>DATGVY010000574.1:0-3769 GCA_035299845.1 Streptosporangiaceae bacterium | reverse complement strand
GCCGGGTCTTCGGGCCGTTGGGCTGCACGGGGCTGGCCGGCACGGGGCTGGCCGGCACGGGGCCGGCTTGCACGGGGCTGGCCGGCACGGGGCTGGCCGGCACGGGGCTGGCCGGCACCGGGCCGGGTTCCCTGGCCTCTCCTGACTGGCCGCCGTGCGGGCTGGCCGGGAGAGGCGACGACAGCCCCGTCGCCGCCTGCTTGCGGGTGGCCGAGCTCAGCTGATAGGGAACGCTCGCGACGACCACGCCGCGCTGCTGCAGCAACCTGGCCTTGAGCCGCAGCGCGGTCTGATTGTGCAGCAGCTGCTCCCACCAGTGCCCGAGCACGTACTCGGGGATGTAGACCGTCACGATGTCGCGCGGGCTCTCCCGGCGCAGTCGCTTCACGTATGCCATCACCGGCCGGGTGATCTCCCGGTACGGCGAGGCGACGACAGTGAGCGGCACCGTGAGGCCGCTGCGGTCCCACTCCTCCATCAGCCGCAGCGTCTCCGCCTCGTCGACATCCACCGTGATCGCCTCCAGGTGGCTGGGCCTGGTCGCGCGCGCATAGGCGAGCGCGCGCAGCGTCGGCAGGTGCAGCTTGGACACCAGGACGATGGCCCGGTTGCTGGCCGGCAGCGTGACCGGCACGTCCTGCGGCGGGGTCAGCTCAAGCGCCACGCTGGCGTAGTGCCGGTGGATGCCGCGCATCGTCAGCCAGATGACCGGCATGGCAACGACGACGATCCAGGCGCCGCTGGCGAACTTGGACACGAGCACGATGACCAGGACCACCGCCGTGAAGCAGGCGCCGACCGTGTTGATCGCCCGCGACCGGAACATATGCAGCCGCGTCCGCTGGTCGGCGGTACCGCGCAGCAGCCGGTTCCAGTGCCGGATCATCCCGGTCTGGCTGCACACGAAGGACACGAAGACGCCGATGATGTAGAGCTGGATCAGCCTGGTCGGGGACGCCTGGAAGATCACGATCAGCAGGATCGCGAAGCCGGAGAGCAGCACGATCCCGTTGCTGAAGGCGAGCCGGTCGCCGCGGGTGTGCAGCTGGCGGGGCAGGAAGCCGTCCCTGGACAGGATCGATGCCAGCACCGGGAAGCCATTGAAGGCGGTGTTCGCCGCCAGCACCAGGATCAGCGCCGTCACCAGCTGGAGGAGGTAGAAGAGCGGCGATGTGGCGCCGAAAACCGCGCGCCCCACCTGGGCGATCACGGTCCGCTGTGCCTGGCCGTGCGGCAGCCCGGTGCAGAGCGACAGGCTCGGGCACACGTGCACATGGCTGATCAGCGCCAGCGCCGTGACGCCGCCGAACATCGACACCGCGATGCCGCCCAGCAGCGCCAGCGTCGTCGCGGCGTTCTTGCTCTTCGGCTTCCTGAACGCGGGCACCCCGTTGCTGATCGCCTCCACGCCGGTCAGCGCCGTGCAGCCGGAGGAGAACCCGCGCAGCAGCAGGAAGATCAGCGCAAATCCACCGAATTCACGAGCGTTCTTGATGCGGTATGCGGCGCTGTCGGCGCGCAGATGATGCCCGAGGGCCAGCCGGGTCGCGCCCCAGGCGATCATCAGCGTGACCGCGGCGACGAAGCAGTAGGTCGGGATCGCGAAGGCCGTCCCCGACTCCCGGACGCCGCGCAGGTTAATCAGCGCGATCGCCGCCACGACGAGCACGGCGATCAGCGTCACATGTGGGGTCAGTGTCGGGAACGCCGACGCCAGGTTCGCCACGCCCGCGGAGACGGAGACTGCGACCGTCAGCGTGTAGTCGACCATCAGCGCGCTTGCCACGGCCAGGCCGACGCGCTGTCCGAGATTGGTGCTCGCCACCTCATAGTCGCCGCCGCCGGACGGGTAGGCGTGCACGTTCTGCCGGTAGGAGGCGACGACCACGAGCATGAGGACGCCCACGGCTAGCGCGATCCAGGGCGTGTAGGAAATCAGCGCGATGCCGCCGACCGACAGGACGATCAGGATTTCCTCGGTGGCATATGCCACCGAGGACAGCGCGTCGCTGGCGAAAACGGGCAGCGCGATCTTCTTCGGCAGCAGGGTATGACCGAGCCTGTCGCTCTGCACCGGCCGCCCGACCAGCAAGCGCTTGGCTATTCCGAACGCCATGGACACGAGCGCATGCTAGGCCAGGTCATGGCCGCGCGTACACCTTCGGGCCGATATCGGCTCGTTCGGCGGGTGCCGGGCAGCAGCTTCCCGCCGATTCCGGTGCCGCCGCGCGCCGCTGAGCACCGACCGGCATTGCTGCAAGCCGCTGCGCCGCAGGTGCCCATTGCACCCGCTGAGCTAGATGAAACGATCGTGACGTGACAGTGCGCAGGGATGACCTGCCGCCGGACGGCCGAGCGAGTAAGGGTCGCCCGGCGGATTCGCGCGTCACGGCGCCCGGCCATGCCGCTGCCGGGCCAGACTCCGGCATCCAGGTCGACGATCAGCTCACGCGGCGCGTCCGGCGGCCTGTCGACCTGCTGCGACTCATCGCCGACGGGATCCAGATCGTGCTGGTGGCCGGGATCGGCCTGGCGGCGCGCGCGGCCACGACCGGCGCCGAGCAGGACATCGTGGGTGCCAGCCGGCGGCTGCCGGGCCCGCTGCTCGCCATCGCTCACCCGGCGGCGCCGATCGCCCTGCTTGTCCTGCCGGCCGCGCTCGCGGTCCGCCAGATCGTCCGCCGCCAGCCGCGGCAGCTTGCCGAGGCCGTCGCCACCGGGCTGCTGGCTGCCGTCGCCGTCGCCGTCGCCAACGCGGCGCTGCGCACTTCCTCCGGTCAGGTGCTGTACGACGCCATCACCATGGCCCGTCCCGGCGTGAGTCACCTGCCCCCGCTCGATCCCCGCCTGGCCGGCCTCGCCGCCTACACGACGATCATCGGGCTGAGCGGGCGCCAGCGCTGGCGAACCGCCGTGTGGCTTACGGTCGGCACCTACTCGCTGGTGAGCCTGGTGGCCTCGGAGACCACGGTGCTCGCGCTGGCCATCACGCTGCTCGGCGGCCGGATGGTCGGGCTCGGCGTACGGTATGCGGCCGGCTATCAGGCACGGCGGCCGCCAGCCGCGGAAATCGCGGGCGCGCTCGGGCCGGCCGGATGCCTTGTCATCCGGATGCGGCGGCTGGCCGGGACGGACATCGGGTCCCGCCGGTACGCGGCGACCATGCGCGACGGCAGCCAGCTCGACATCACCGTCTTCGACCGGGACCAGCAGGCGGCAGGCCTGCTCTACCGGCTCTACCGCTCGGTCCGGCTGCAGGCCCAGGTCTCGCGAACGGCGCTGCTCTCGCTCGACCGCATGGTGGAGCGGCGCGCCCTGATGTCCTATGCCGCCGCCCAGGCCGGCGTCCGCGCACCCCGGCTGCGCGCCGTGGTCCAGGCTGGGCCTGAGGCCGTCGTCTTCGCCTTTGACCATCATCCGGGCACGACGCTGGCCGAGCTGCGGCCCGGGCCGGCCGATGATCAGCTTGCCCGCGTCTGGGACGAGGTACTGCGGCTGCATCAGCACCGCGTCACCCACCGCGCCCTGACCGCCGACCGGCTGCTGCTCACCGGCGACGGCAACGTGATGCTGCTCGGCATTGGCAATGGCGACGTCGCCGCCAGCGACCTGCAGCTCCGCCTGGACATGGCCCAGCTGCTGGCAGAGCTCGCGCTGCTCGTCGGGCCTGACCGGTCGGCCGACGTCGCGCTCGGGAAGGTCGCCGCGGCCGAGCTTGCCGCGGTGGTGCCGCTGCTGCAGCCCGTCGCGCTGTACCGCACCACCAGGG
>DATGVY010000573.1:0-6815 GCA_035299845.1 Streptosporangiaceae bacterium | reverse complement strand
CGGCGCGGACCGGCGCGGACCGGCGCGGACCGGCGCGGACCGGCGCGGGAACGATAGCCGGCCCGGCGGCGGCCAGCCGGCGGCCCCGCGCGAACAGCACTACCAGGCGGGTGAGCACATCGGCCATCGCCATCATTACCAGCGCTGCGACCCACGCGCCCGAACCGGTGATCTGATGGGCGATGCTGAACCGGGCGATCGCCGGGCCGGCGCCGTGGCCGGCGGCGAAGGCAAACGCCATCCGGGCGCCCACTCCGGTGACCCACAAGCCGGCTGCCAGCCAGCCCGCGCGGCCCAGCACCCAGCCATCGCGGGCGCGGCGCAGCTGAGTGGGCAGCCCGGCCAGCCCGCCCATGACCGCCCCGGCCGATGCGCAGATCAGCTCCAGCGGGATGTCGTTGCCGCGGTTCTGGTAATCCTCAGCGGGCCCGCCTCGACCTGCGCGCGATGGCAGCCCGCGCCGCGATCGACAGCGCCAGCACCCCCAGGATGAGGACGAGCGCACCGGTCCACGCCCGGGCCTGCTGCGCGGGAAACGGCGACCGCGAGTCGAAGAAGATCTGCAGGGTAAGCGACGCCTCCGGCCCGTTCCAGCTGCCCCAGCCCGTCAGCAGCTGATTGCCGAACGCGGTCAGCAGCAGCGGCGCCGTCTCCCCGGCCGCCCTCGCCACGGCGAGCAGCGCACCGGTCGTGATGCCGGGCAGCGCGGTCGGCAAGACCACCGAGACGATCGTGCGCCAGCGGCGTACGCCCAGAGCCAGCGCTGCCTCCTTGATGGCCGTGGGCACGAGCAGGAGGGCCTCTTCCGAGGTGCGGACGACGACGGGCAGCATCAGGATGCCAAGCGCCAGGCCGCCCGCCCAGCTCGAGAACGAGTGCGTCTCGAGCACCACCGCCGTGAACACGAAGATGCCGACGAAGATCGACGGAATCCCGGTCATCACGTCGGCAAGAAACCGCACCAGCGCGGCCAGCGGCCCGCGCGTGCGGTATTCGGTCAGGTATACGGCGGCAAGTACCCCGATGGGCACGGCGATGGCCGTGCCCAGGGCGACCATCTTGATCGTTCCTCTGATGCCCGCGCCGAAGCCACCCCCGGATGCCGTCACCACGAAAGGTTCCGGCTGCGTGAGGAAGCCGAGCGAGAGCTGCCCGATGCCCTTGGCGACCACGTCCGCCAGGATGAGCCCGAGCGGCACGATCGCCACGAGCAGCGCGGCAACCATCGCCCCGGTCATCATCTTGTCCCGGCGGCGTCGCTGAGCCAGTGACGTCACGCTGTCGCCTCCCCGCGCCGGATGATGAGCCTTGCTGCCACGTTGATGATCAGGGTGATGACGAACAGGACCACCCCCAGCCCGATGAGCGCTGCCTTGAACAGGGGCACGCTCGCGGCCTCGTTAAACTGCAGCGCGATGTTGGCGGCGACGGTCGAGCCCTGGTGGAACAGGTGCCCGGTGATCTGGTTGGGCACGCCGCCGATGAGGTAGGCGACGGCGATGGTCTCCCCCACGGCACGCCCGAATCCGAGCATCACCGCAGCCACCAGGCCCGACCTGGAGCGCGGCAGCACTGCCATCCTGATCATCTCCCAGCGGGTGGCGCCGAGGGCCAGGGCGGCTTCCCGCTCGTCTGCCGGGACGGTACGGAAGACCTCCCGGCAGACGGCCGAGATGATGGGCGTGATCATCAGCGCCAGGATCAGCCCGGCGGTGGCGAAGTCCCGGCCCGACGCGAACTGGGAGAAGAGCGGGATGAACCCGAGGTTATTGGACAGCGGCTGCCAGACGTACTGGGCCAGGAACGGGACAAGCACGAATACCCCCCAGAGCCCGTAGACGACGCTCGGCACGGCGGCCAGCAGGTCGACTACGTAGCCCAGGGGAGTCGCGATCCGAGGCGGGGCGACCTCGCTGAGGAACACCGCGATCAGCACGGAGACGGGGACAGCGAGCACGAGCGCGATGATCGAGGAGAGGAGCGTGCCGTAGATGAACGACAGGCCCCCGAAGTGCCCGACGTTCGGGTTCCAGTCGTTCCCGGTGACGAAGCCGATTCCGGAGTGCCGGAAGGCCGGCATGGCCGCCCAGGTGGTGCGCACCAGCATCCCGGCCAGCAGGATCAGCACGATCGATGCGCAGCAGGCGGCGCCGAACCGGAAGAACGTGTCCCCGGACGGCGCGCGCTTGCCCCTGGTGGCCGGGCGGTCAGCGGACAGAACCGTCATCGGCCCGCTCAGTGGATGGTGTTAACGGCGGCCAGGGCCAGCTTGTCCAGCGCCGGTGGCAGCGAGGCGTAACCGAGCTGGCCGACCTTGGCTTGCTGGCCTGGCTGAAGAGCCCAGGTCAGCCAGGCCTTCAGGGTCTTGCCCTTGGCCTTGTCCTGCTGTGTCTGCGCGACCAGGATGTAGGTCGGGGTCGACAGCGGATAGGCACCGCTCGCGGCCGAGTTGACCAGGCTGAACGTGAGGGCGGCGGGATTCTTCGAGTACGTCGCGGCCTTCGCCGCGGCGAGCACCGACGCTGCCGACGGGGCGACTGCCTGCCCGGACGCGTTCACGATGGACGCGAACGGGATATGCCCCTGAACCGCGTAACCGTACTCGACATAACCGATGGATCCCTTGGTCTGCTGGACCGCGGCCGCGACTCCCGAGCTGCCGGTGGCCCCGGTCCCTACCGGGAAGGAGGGCGCCTTGCTGACCCCGATCTGGCTTGCCCAGGTCGGGGACACCGCGGTCAGGTAGGTGCTGAATACATACGACGTCCCGGACGAGTCGGCTCGCTCGATCGGCTGGATGGCATCTGATGGCAGCTTGACACCCGGGTTGAGCTTGGCGATTGCCGGATCATTCCACTTTGTGATCTTGCCGAGGTAGATGCCGGCCAGGACCGGCCCGCTGAGCACCAGCTTGCTGACGCCGGGCTCATTGTAGATGATCGCTACCGGGCCAAGGATCATGGGAATGTGCAGGACAACGCTTCCCTGGCCCGCCTGCGCGGCGGACTGCTCGGTGCTGGACATCGGGGCATCGGTGGCGCCGAAGTCGACGACCCCCTGGGTGAACTCCGAGATTCCGCCGCCGGAGCCGATGGCCTGGTAGTTGATCTGGACGTTGTGGTTCACGCTCTGGCGGTACTGGCCGGCCCACTGCTGGTACATCGGCGCGGCGAACGTCGAGCCCGCGCCGTTGATGATCGAGGACGAGCCTGATCCCGAGCTGGCCGTGCTGCTGCCGCTGCTGCTGCATGCGGCGGCCGCGAGCATGATGCCCATCGCCGCCGCGCCAGCGGCCAGCCCGCGTGCGCCGCGTCCTCGGTGCACGATCCTCATGACGGTTCCTCCCGCACTTGCCCGACTGGATAGTCCCGTGAACGGCTGAAAGGTTCTCATTGTGGGATAAAGGCCATTCCGTGCGGGTTGGCGATGCCCACGACGATCGGCGTGAGGGCGCCGGTGGACATGCTGATGGTACCGATGAAGCCGATCACGCCAGAGTCATTGGGCGCGTCCGTGTACGGGGTCCCTGGGACCCAGACGCTCGAGCAGACCGAGTACACGCCCGAGTTGTTGTCGGAGACCAGCAAGCACCCCTTCGACGAGGACGGCCAGACCGTGTCGTCGACCTGGGTGCCCACCGGCAGGACGCTGACCTTCTGCTGAGGCGTCCCGACATTCTTGATGAACAGCATCTCCGAGTCCCCTTGGCTGTCCAGCACCAGGTCACCCTGCGGATCGATCATCATGGAGTCCGGGTCGGTGAGGTTCAGCGTGACCTTCGAGATCGGCGGATTGAGCGTGCTGGCCTGCGCGTCAGCCATCAGCACCTTGGCCAGCCTGGCCTTGGTTCCCGACAGCCGAACCTTGTACAGGGCCGGGAAGACGTTGAGCCCGGCCTTGTTAAGCGTGGGGTTGGATGCGTCGATCAGCGCGAGCCCGTTGGCGAACTGGATGTCGTCGAAGCCCCCGCCGTGCGGGGTGGGCGGAAGGGCGTACTCAGTCACCGTGCTGCCGGCCGGCGCGATGGTGAAGAGCCTCGGATTCCCGTCCTCGTCGCACATGACCCACAGCAGGTGCGTGCTGGGATCCATCCGCATTCCGTCGGTGTGGCCCCGGACACTCCAGGACTTCAGCATCTTGCCGCCAGTGGTGTACTCGGCGATCGTGCTGGTCTTGGTGTCGGTGCCGTCCTTGGCGGTGATGTTCTGCCACCCGATGAACACATGGCCGCCGGAGACCACGATGCTGTCCGGATGGTTGGCGGTCGTCGTGGCGTGGGCGAATAGGCACACCGTGAATCCGGACAGGCCTACCACGTTCGAGTGCTCGGAGGCGGACGTGCAGCCGGTGTTGCTGCTAGCCGATGGACTCGCGCTGGGGCTGCTACTGCTCGAGCAGGCCGCGACCACAAGTCCCATGATCGCCGCGATCACGGCGGGCATGGTGAGCTTGCCGATCGTCCTCACCAGATCTCCCCCTTTCTAGGGGCCTGTTACCACCGCTTACCACCGCGCTGGGGGCTCTCATCTTGGTCACGAAGGGTCTGTCTTGGTCACGAAGGGTCTGTCTTGGTCACGAAGGGCTCTGTCCGTCATGCCGGACATGAAATAGCGTCGCGGATGATGACCCTGGGTCTCCCGCCAGCGAGCCCGCGCACTACGCCAGTCAGTGTTTTCGCGAAATGTGGATCAAAAGTGAAGTCAAATTAAACCTAGGGCAAACTAAAGATGAACGTATTCCTTAGGTAAAAGCAGGGTAAACCCCCGTATGTAGCGCAGGAATTGTGCATCCGCCGCGACCCCCTCGCGCAGCCCGCCGCCGGCCAGCGGGAGTTAACCAAGCGTTCACTTTTAGGACACCTGGTTTTCGCTGACTCCGCCTAACATGCTGCTGCCGGAGGTGAGCGTCCGAGGTCCGAGCGGTGGGGTGAGGCTGGCAGTGGCGATGGATGCTGACCCAGGCGAGCGGGATTCGCTCGATTCCCCTGGCGACCTGGTCGCCAGCGTTCCCGGTCCGCATGCGGCCGGCACTGGCTACGCGCGCGCCGTAGAGGCGTCCGGCCTGAGCGCGTGGTTCGGGTCCCACCAGGTACTGAAAAATCTGTCCATGGTGGCGCGGGACCGCTCGGTTACCGCGATCATCGGGCCGTCCGGCTGCGGGAAGTCGACGCTTATCCGTTGCCTTAACCGCATGCACGAGGAGGTCCGGGGCGCGAGACTGACCGGAAGCGTGGTCTTCAACGGCACCGACATCTACGCTCCGGGCACCGATCCGGTGGATATCCGGCGCCGGATCGGCATGGTCTTCCAGCGGCCAACGCCATTCCCCACGATGAGCGTCATGGCGAATGCCGTGGCCGGCCTGCGGCTTGGTTCGAGGCTGGGGAAGGCCGAGCTCCGGGCGCGCGGTGAGGAGGCGCTCAGGCGGGCAGGGCTCTGGGATGAGGTGAAGGATCGGCTCCATCATCCCGGCGGAAGACTCTCGGGCGGGCAGCAGCAGCGGCTGTGCATTGCCAGAGCGCTCGCCGTGGAACCGCAGTTGCTCCTCATGGACGAGCCGGCGTCTGCGCTCGACCCGGCATCCACGCTTCGTATCGAGGAGCTGATCGAGAAGCTGAAGATCGAGTACACCGTGATCATCGTGACTCACAACATGCAGCAGGCCACCCGGGTCGCTGACGACACGGTGTTCATGCTGGACGGCGCGGTCGTGGAGGCCGGGCCGACCACAGTGATCTTCAATCAGCCGTCCAATGAGCGGACCGCTGATTATGTGGCCGGGCGCTTCGGCTGACCGGCCAGGAAGCATGACTTCCCGTGGGTCCCCGGCACAGGAACCGCGGGAAGCTGTCCCCAGAGCCGGAACCAGTCCACGCACACTGCGATCCTGTAGATCGGGGGTGCTGGGAGTGCTGGTCGTCTGCTCACAGGCCATGGTCACGCAGGGTCGTCGCTACCCGCTGGGCGTTGGGTGACCCGATCCGCTGGTAGATCGCCAGGGCCCCGCGTAGTGGTGCAGTGCCCTGGCTGGGCTGGCCGTCCTGGAGGTGACACCGGCCGATGCCTTCCAGCGCGCGTGCTTCCTCAAGCGGTGAGGCGATTCCGATGGCGATCGCAAGGGCTTGCTCGTGACGGGCATGCGCTTCGGCGGGCGTGCAGGATGCCAGCGCCAGCTCACCCATGGTGTTGAGAACCTCTGATTGTCCTGTCCGGTTGCCCAGATCGCGGACCAGTTCCAGCGCTCGGGCCAGGCTGGCCGCAGCCGCCCGATAGTCCCCGGTCAGGCGCTGCACGACCGCCAGGTTGTTAAGGGCACTGGCTTCCCCATGCCGGCTACCGACATCGCGGTACAGCTCCAGCGCCCCAGCCTGGCTGGCGGCGGCCGCCGGATAGTCCCCGGTCAGGCGCTGCACGACTCCCAGGTCGGTGAGGGCGTTGGCCTCCCCGAGCCGATCGCCAAGGTCGCGGCACAGCTCCAGCGACCGGACCAGGCTGGCGGCGGCCGCCGGATACTGCCCGGTCGCGTACTGCACGACACCCAGGTTGTTGAGGGCGTTGGCTTCCCCGAGCCGGTTGCCGAGGCCGCGGTACAGCTCCAGCGCCCGAGCGTGGCTGGCGGCGGCCGCCGGATAGTCCCCGGTCAGGTGCTGCACGATACCCAGGTCGGTGAGCACGTTGGCTTCTCCGAGCCGGTCGCCAAGGTCGCGGTAGAACTCCAGCGCCCGAGCCTGGCTGGCGGCGGCCGCCGGATAGTCCCCGGTCAGGTGTTGCACGACACCCAGCTCGTTGAGGGCGCCGACTTCCCCGAGCCGGTCG
>DATGVY010000572.1:0-14132 GCA_035299845.1 Streptosporangiaceae bacterium | reverse complement strand
GCTGTCCAGAGACCGGCCGCTCGGGGGCCAGCTGTCCAGAGACCGGCCGCTCGGGGGCCAGCTGTCCAGAGACCGGCCGCTCGGGGGCCAGCTGTCCAGAGACCGGCCGCTCGGGGGCCAGCTGTCCAGAGACCGGCCGCTCAGAGGCCGGTCGCTCCGGCGCGCCGGTCAGATCCGCAGGGTGCCGCCGGGACTCGCGTTCTGCCACCCTGCCCACTGGGGGCAGGTCTCCCGGCCAGCCAGCCTCAGCGGGCCGGCCGGCCTCAGCGGGCCGCTCGGCGGCCCTGGGCCGCACCGGCGGGCCGGCCGGAGCCTGCGGAGGAACCTGCAGGTGCGGGCCCGCTCGGCCACCGCGCTCTGGCGCGTCGAGAAGCGCGGCGAGTTGCTCCGCCTCGTCGGCTGTCACGCCGAACACGACTCGCGGCTCGCCCCAGGGTTCCTCAAGCGAGTAGCCCACATAGCTCGACACGGACGCCAGCGGTTTATCGCCAGGGCCGTGCGCGGTGCGCCAGCGATCCCACGCCCGCTCCAGCTCCGCTGCAGCCCGCTGTGCACGCACGACCAAGTCCGGATCTCGCATGGTGCGGTCTCTCCCCTCAACGCGATGCCACGCTCCGCCCAGCGGGCGGATCCCCCCCTGGCGCACGCTCGTGCTCAGCCATCATTGCCGTGCCGCCGGGGCCAACCATGCCACTGTGCTTACCGCTCACCGTGCTTGCTGCCACCGTGCTTGCTGATCACCGCTTGCTGATCAACGTGCTTGCTGATCAGGGTGCTGCTGATCACCGCGCTCGCTGATCACTCTGCATACCGCTCACTGTGCTTGCCGCACGGAAGCGCTCGCCACATGGGCACCTGCCTGCCGAGGCCAACCCCCACCCGCCGACCTCGCAACAAGTATTGCGGACCCATCAGCGCGGCAAGAGTGATTACGAGAAGTCGCTTGTTAATTACGAATTGCGATAATCTGGCCTAACTCGGCCGCATCCTGGCCCTCAGCCATGCGCGGGCGATCGCTGGCCCGGGCAAGGCTTCCCGTTGAGGCCGGATCGACCCCGGCAACGTCCGATGGAACCACGTCTAGCTAGCCAGTTCCGTGAACTATGCCCCCCTACGCGGCGCATGGCCACCGGGGCCGACCCCCTTGTCTTACTGTCCTGCTTCTGTCTACTTCTCTGGCCACCGCCAGCGCACACATCACGCGCCGTCTCGGCTGACCTGCCGCTCATCGCGCCAGGAAGCGGCCAGGCCTCACTCCGAGCGCTGCTGCGGGATCCCCGCCAGCAGGGCGCGAACCTCTGTCTCCCGGTACCGACGGTGACCACCGAGCGTGCGGATGGACGTCAGCTTGCCGGCCTTAGCCCATCGAGTGACGGTTTTCGGGTCCACCCTGAACATGGTCGCGACCTCTGCCGGTGTCAGCAGCGGCTCGGCCTCTGGTGTGCGTGCAGACATGTGTACGGCCTCTCCTCCTGGACCGGTACTGCGATCCTGCGTTTTGTTGCGGTGCCTGGCTCCGTTGGGGAGCCTGCCGTGGATGTCCCATATGGTCTACTCACAGACCATATTGCCATCACCAGCCGTGACAAGTCGACCACCCGGAGCAAAGTTTCTGTGACGAGTTACCCCGTTGCTCCACTGATCTGAGTCACGCTGCGTGATTCTAGCTATACGGAACGTCGCAACGGGCAGATTCGGAAAAGTCCATCCCCCTCCCTTAACTACCTAGCTCGATTAACTACCTAGCTCGATCGCCTCCAGCGCACGCCATCGGGCCCGTAGCCGCTGGTACATAGCGGCGGCTAGCTCAAGTTCCTTGCTAGCCAGGGCATTCACGGCCGCCGAAACCTCAGCAGCCGACTGGTCGCTGCGCAGCGCCTCGTCGTCCAGCAGCTGCACAAGCCCTCCGTAGTCAAGTTCCACTATCGAGTGCGGATGGAACTCCTCAAGCCACCGGCCGATCTCCTCAAGCTCGGCGCCGACGCGAAGCAGTGCCGGGACGCCGCGGTCAGGCTCCGCACCGCGGCTGCCGGGCATCCGGCGGGCCGTGGCCAGCGACCGGGCGACCCGCCTGCGCGCCTGGGACATCGCCGTGGCATAGACCAGCGTCCGGGTTGCGGCGGCCGTCGCCGGGCCCCTGCTCTCCCCCGCGGCCGGCGTGCCAAGGACCAGCCAGCGCTCGGTCGGCGCGAAGGGCACGAACCAGGACAGTGGCACCGACCAGGCGTTCGTCTGTATGTATACACGCGGCTGGCCTTCCCGCCCCTCCCAGCGGGCGAAGGCAGCGGCGGCCTGTTCGGCCTGACGCGGGGCGAACGCATCCGACATGGGCGGCCTGGCGGTAGCCCGCAGCCTGCTCAGGGCGAGCCATGATCGCAGCCTGGTCTGCCACGGACAGACGTAGGTTATGCCGTCCGCCCACCGCACGTACGCGTCCCTGCTTTCCTGCGCGGGGGCCACGATCGGCGGCAGCGCGATCAGCCTGCGCAGCGCCTCGGCATGCTCCGCGGCCAGTGCGCTGGCCCGGCGAGGCCGGTCCGGCGACGTCGCGTAGGCAGCCCAGTGGGCCCGCTCGGCCGGATCAAAGGCCGAAAGCGGTTCATATACGCGCAGATAGGCAGCGCAGGGCAACATAACCAAATCGTGACATGCCATGGTGTACCGGGAGAAGCCCCCCAGATAACGAGATCGTCACTACCTGCGCTGCGGTAGCTAGCCGTCGGCATACGCTGGTTCCTGTGCCCGCCTCGACGAGGACGCGGGACCGAGCCGGGAGTCACTGCCGTGACGAATATATTCGGAAGCGCCCACCGAGCCGCCGGCGCTGACAGCGACGATAGCGCGCAGGTACCGGGCGGCGGCGCGAACGGCCAGCCGGGGCATGAGCAGGTGGTTTACTGCCAGGACCCCCCGACCGGCCTGCGCGCCATCATCGCGATCTACTCGACCAGTCTTGGTCCGGCGCTAGGCGGCACCCGCTTCTACCCCTATCCAAGCGAGGACGCCGCGCTGGCCGACGTGCTCAACCTGTCCAGGGCGATGGCCTATAAGAACTCACTGGCCGGCCTCGACCTCGGCGGCGGCAAGGCCGTCATCATCGGGGATCCGGCCCGGCTCAAGTCCGAGGCGCTACTGCGAGCCTACGGCCGGTTCGTCCAGTCACTGAACGGGCGTTACGTCACCGCCTGCGATGTCGGCACCTTCAGCGAGGATATGGACATCATCGCCCGCGAGTGCACGCACGTCACCGGCAGGACGGTGGCCAACGGAGGGGCCGGGGATTCCTCCGTCCTGACCGCCTTCGGCGTCTTCCAGGGAATGCGCGCCGCGGCGGAGCATGTCTGGGGCAGCGCCAGCCTGGACGGCCGGCGGGTCGCCGTCGAGGGCGTGGGCAAGGTCGGCCGCCGCCTGGTCGGGCACCTGATGGAGGCGGGCGCTCAGGTCGTCATCTGCGATGTCTCCGCTGAAGCCGTCGAGCGGGTCCGCGCGGAGCATCCCGCGGCGGAGGTAGTGGCGGGCCGGGCCGAGCTGATTGCCGGGAAGATGGACGTCTATTCGCCGTGCGCGCTCGGCGGTTCCATCAACGACGACACCGTGGCGACGCTCAGCGCGCGGATCATCTGCGGCGGCGCCAACAACCAGCTTGCTCATCCCGGCATCGAGAAGCAGCTCGCCGACCGAGACATCGTGTACGCCCCGGACTACCTGGTGAACTCGGGCGGGGTGATCCAGGTCGCCGACGAGTTCGCCGGGTTCAGCTTCGACCGAGCGCGGTCAAGAGCAGCACAGATCTTCCACACCACCAGGAACATCCTGGCGATGGCCGACGAAGAGGGCGTACCACCCGCGGTCGCCGCCGACCGGCTCGCCGAGCGGCGGATGTCCGAGGTGGGCCGTCTGCGCGGCATCTGGCTCGGTGGCTGACCAGCCCGGTCCGCGTTGCCCGGAAGCGCTTGGCGCTCAAACCAGGTACGGTTATGTCCGTACGGAGGCAGGAAACGCGTCGCGTCCCAGACGGTGGAGAGGCGTCGGGTCCGTCTGTCGTGCAAGAAAGCCCGCCAGCAGCAGCGCAACGAAGACAGCGCAAACGAGGACAGCACAGCGAAGACAGCACGATCGGTGCGGTGACCAGGGGCCTGACCGAGGCCCCGTACGTTCGAGGGGGTCGAGCCAATGGGGCGCGGCCGAGCCAAGGCCAAGCAGGTCAAGGTGGCACGCCAGCTCAAGTACAACAGCGGCGGCACGGACCTTGACCGGCTGCGGGCTGAGCTAGGTGTCGTCACGGACCAGCAGGATGCGAAGTCGGAGGCCGCCTACGCGGAACTCGCCGATCGCTACTCCGTGGATGACGAAGTCGATGACGAAGTCGATGACGAAGTCGATGACGAAGTCGATGACGAAGAAGACGACGACGACCTAGCTGACGGGCTGGGCGAGGACGAGTCGGCCGACAAGGCGTCCAGCCGGGCAGGCGGCGCATCAGAGAGGGTGAGCAGGCCGGCCGGTACCTGAGGCTCGCTCTCCTGCGCACGGGCAGCTAGCCCGTGCGTACCGATGTATGGCATCGGACGAGCCGGCCACCTGCCTGGGCGCGCCAGGAACGGGTGCCCGGTCAGCCGGGATGGCGCCCGGACAGCCGGGCCGGGCCCGGGCCGGAACTGACCTCGCCGGCCGCCCACGCGGGCACGTTCCTCGACGCGAGCAGCGCAAGCGCGCGATCAGCCGCGTCACGGGCGACGATGGCCACCATCCCCACGCCCATGTTGAAGACCCGCTCCATCTCCCCCGCCGTCACCTGCCCGTGCGCGGCCAGCAGGCCGAACACCGCCGGCGGGCGCCAGGTGCCGCGATCGACGGTCGCGCCGGCGCCGGGCGGCAGCACCCGGCCGAGGTTGGCGGCCAGCCCGCCGCCGGTAATGTGCGCGAACGCGTGCACCTCGCAGCCGCCGGCCAGGGCCAGGCAGTCGCGGGCGTAGATCCTCGTCGGGGTCAGCAGTTCCTCCCCCAGCGGCCTGCCGAGCGCGGCAGGCGCCGCATCCAGCGCCAGTCCGCCGCCGCACTCATCAATCACGTGCCTGACCAGCGAGAAGCCGTTGGAATGCAGCCCCGAGGATGCCATCGCGATCAGCACATCGCCGGGCCGGACGCGGTCGGGCCCGAGCAGCTCATCGGCTTCCACCACGCCGGTCGCCGCGCCGGCCAGGTCGAAGTCGCCGGGGGCGAGGTGGCCAGGGTGCTCAGCCGTCTCGCCGCCGAGCAGGGCGCAGCCAGCGCGCACGCAGCCGTCGGCGACGCCGCCCACGATGGCGGCTACCCGCTCCGGCTGGAGTGCGCCGCAGACCACGTAGTCGGTCATGAAGAGCGGCTCGGCCCCGCAGACCACGAGATCGTCCACCACCATGGCCACGAGGTCGATGCCGATGGTGTCGTACCTGCCCATCCGCTGGGCAATCGTCACCTTCGTGCCGACGCCATCGGTGGAGGTGGCAAGCAGCGGCCGCCGGTAGCCGGTGAGCCTGGACGCGTCGAACAGCCCGGCGAACCCGCCGATGCCGCCGGTAACCTCTGGCCTGGCGGTGCGGGCGACTGATGCGCGCATCAGCTCCACCGCCCGGTCACCGGCCTCGATGTCAACGCCCGCGCTGGCGTAGCTCGGGCCGCGTCGCGGTTGGCTCACCGCCCGGCCTCGGCTGCGCTGGCGCTGGCCCCCTCAAGGAGGTGCTTGCCCCGCTCCGCCTCCGCCACCGGGATCGGGTAGTTGCCGTCGAAGCAGGCCCGGCAGAGCCGGCCGGCGGGCAGCGTGGTCGCCTCGGTCAGGCCTGCCAGCGAGACATAGCCCAGCGAGTCGGCGCCGAGCGAAGCCCGGATCTCCTCGACCGACAGGCTGCCCGCGATCAGCTCGGCGCGGCTGGCAAAGTCGATGCCGTAGAAGCACGGCCAGGTCACCGGCGGGCTCGAGATGCGAACGTGCACCTCGGCGGCGCCGGCTTCGCGCAGCATCGCGACGATGGCGCGCTGCGTATTTCCCCGGACGATCGAGTCATCGACGACGACCACCCGCTGGCCGGCGATCACGTCCCTGAGCGGGTTCAGCTTGAGCCGGATGCCGAGCTGCCGGATCGTCTGGCTCGGCTGGATGAATGTCCGGCCCACATAGGAGTTCTTGACCAGGCCCTGCGCGTACGGGATGCCGCTGGCCTCCGCATAGCCGATCGCAGCCGGGGTGCCCGACTCGGGCACCGGGATGACCAGGTCGGCGGGGACGGGGTGCTCGGCCGCCAGTCGCCTGCCTGTTTCCACCCGGGTGGCCTGCACCCCCCGCCCAGCGATGGTGGTGTCCGGCCTGGCCAGGTAGACGTACTCGAACAGGCATCCGCTGGGCTCGGCCGGCCCGAAGCGGCGCGACCGCAGCCCTGACTCGTCGATGGCGATCAGCTCACCGGGCTCGACCTCCCGGACCATGGTCGCGCCGACGATGTCCAGCGCCGCCGTCTCGCTGGCCACGACCCAGCCGCGGGCAAGCCTGCCGAGCACGAGCGGGCGGAACCCGCGAGGGTCGCGGGCCGCATACAGGGTCCGCTCGTCCATGAAGACCAGCGAGTACGCGCCCCGCACCAGCGGCAGCGCGGCGAGCGCAGACTCCTCGATGCCGGTGCCGCCCTGGCCGGCCGGCCGGCTCAGGTGGTCCCCGGCAACCACGCTCTCCTGGCCGGGTTCCCCGACGGGCTCGGCGTCGGTGAGGAACGCGCGATCTATGATCGGCACGGCGTCGGGCGCGGGCGCTCCGGCGAACAGCGCGGTCAGCACGTCGGTATCGGTCGTTGCGCGGTTTCCGCCCGCTCCGGAGGCCGGATCCACCAGGGCGGCCAGCTCCAGGGTGTTGATCAGGTTGCCGTTGTGGCCAAGCGCGAGGCTCGCCGACGGCGTCGCGCGGAACGTCGGCTGGGCGTTCTCCCATACCGACGAGCCGCTGGTGGAGTAGCGGCAGTGACCGACGGCGATATGACCGCGCAGGGTATGCAGCACGGCCTCATTGAAGACCTGGGGCACCAGGCCCATGTCCTTGTAGACCACGATCCTGCGCCCGTCGCTCACTGCAATGCCAGCGGATTCCTGCCCGCGGTGCTGCAGCGCGTACAGGCCGAAGTAGGCAAGCTTGGCGACTTCCTCGCCGGGTGACCAGACACCGAAGACGCCACAGGCATCCCGCGGCTGCTCCCCCGGATCCAGCTCGGCCGTCAGCCGGCCATCGGGCTTGATCACCTGGTCAGTCTATTGACTAGCGCGTGCCGGGTCGCCCGGTCTGCTGCGTACGGAATCATTCCGATGGCTGTCTGCGCACGGCAGTCAGCCCGGCGCGTCACTGGGCGGCAACGGCAGGTATGCAGCCAGGTCAGCGCGCCGCCCGCTGGCCCGGATGAGGCCGTCAGCGGTGGCGCTTGCCCAGGCCAGCCGTCCCGTCGCGAGCCTGACCCAGGTTGCGGCGTCGGTTTCCACCACGTTCGGCGGGGTGCCCCGGGTGTGGCGGGGGCCCTCGACGCACTGCGCCGCCGCGAATGGCGGGATGCGCACCTCGACGGCGCGGCCCGGCGCGCGGGCCACGAGCCGGTCGAGCAGGCGCATCGCGGCGGCGCGCAGTGCCTCCCGGCACGGGACCAGGCCCGAGTCCAGTGCTGCGGCCACCGCGGCGACGCAGCCATCGCCCAGTGCCTCAGCGGTCAGCGGGCCGGCCCAGGCCGGGTCGCCGAGCTCGGCCCGCTGCTGGTCGACCGCGGCGAGCAGCCGCTGCGGATCCAGGCGTCGTATCGGCATCGCTGCGACGGTAGCCGGCCCGCCGTGGTATCGGGCCGGGCTCGCCGCCCATGGTTTTTATTCATTTTCCGTGATATTCCTGGCAGCACATGCCCCCTAGCGGTAGTGCTTCGGTATGCCAGGCCAGCGCGGTACAGGTGCCCGGCGGTCCCGGGGGTCCTGGGCAGTCAGGATCGCTGGCATCGCCCTGGTGCTGGTTGCCGCCGTGACAGTCGCCAGCATCCTCGTCTTTGCCCAGGGCACGGCCCACGCCAGGCGGCAGTCCGTCGAGCCGCTGCCGAGCAACGTGATCAGTCCGCTGACCGTCGGGCTGGTCAATCCGGGCCCGCCGCCGCAGCCGGATCCCGAGCTGCTCCACCTGTCGGCGACGGGCCTCGCGTTCACCGCGTCCGGCGGCTGGGCATCGCCGGCGCAGGAGTGGACGGCCGACCAGATGGGTGACGGTACCTACATCCTGATCTATGTTCCGGATAGCCGGTGCCTGACCGCGGCGGCCTCCCCTGCTGCCCCGAGCATCACGCTGGCCAGGTGCAACCTCGGCCTCAGCCAGCGATGGCGGCACCAGTTCGTCGGCAAGGACACGGCCGGCCGGAACAACTGGCGGCTGCGCAGCGCCGCCGACGGCCGCTGCCTCACGGCCGTGCGACCGCCGCTCGGCGCACAGCCTGGCGAGTCCGGCGTGGGCCTGCGCGTGTGCGGCCCGTCGGTGACCTGGCGGCAGATCGTCTCGTTCCGGACGGCCTACTGACGCGGGCGCCGGCGGCTAGCCGCGCCGCGGTCAGCCGAAGATGGCCGGCAGCGTCTGCCCGTGCGCCGCGCCAAGCTCGTCCAGCGAGATGCCGAAGAGGCCGGCGACCTCCAGGCTCACCCCGCCGGTCGCTCCGATCACCGCGGCGGGCACCCCGTGCTCCGCGCACGACGCGGCGAAGGCCGCCTCCGAGCCGGGCCGCACTGCCACCACCGCGCGCGCAGCGGATTCGCTGAACAGGCAGGTGAACGGATCCCCGCGCAGGGTGACTGCGCAGCCGGTGCGGCCTGCCAGGCAGCACTCGGCGAGCGCGACGGCGAGTCCGCCATCGGACAGGTCGTGCGCCGCAGCAAGCAGTCCGCCCGCCGCCCCGGCGGCGAGCACCGCCGCGAGCCGCTGCTCGGCGTCCAGGTCCACGGCGGGCGGCCGCCCGCCGACATGCCCGTGCGTGACGTGGGCCCACAGCGATCCGCCGAGCTCCGCCGCGGTGCGGCCAAGCAGCAGGATGCTTGAGCCGGGCTCGCGGAAGCCGATCGACAGCCGGTGCCGGACGTCGTCGTGCACGCCGAGCACGCCGACGACGGGCGTCGGGTAGATCGCCGCCCCGCCCGTCTGGTTGTAGAAGCTCACGTTGCCGCCGGTCACCGGCACGCCGAGGGCCGCGCAGGCGTCCGCGAGGCCGCGCACCGCGGCGGCGAACTGCCACATGACGGCCGGATCCTCCGGTGACCCGAAATTCATGCAGTTGGTGACGGCCAGCGGCCTGGCGCCGGTGGCGGCCACGTTCCGGTACGCCTCAGCGAGCGCAAGCTGAGCGCCTGCGTACGGATCGAGCAGGGTGTACCTGCCGTTGCCGTCGGTCGCGAGCGCTATCCCCAGGCCGGTCCGCTCGTCGATCCTGACCAGGCCGGCGTCCTGCGGTGCCGCCAGGACGGTGTCCCCGCGCACATAGCGGTCGTACTGCTCGGTGACCCAGCTCTTGTCAGCCGCGTCGGGCGAGGCCAGCAGGGCAAGCAGCCCGGCCCGCAGCGCCGGGCCGCCGGCCGGGCGGGGCAGCGCGGCCGGGTCGTCCGCGGCAAGCTCGTCCTGGCTGGCCGGGCGCTGCGCACTGCGCTCGTACACCGGCCCGTCGTCGGCCGCGCTGCCGGGCGGGATGTCCACTATCCTCTCGCCGCGCCAGGTCATTTCCAGCCTGCCGGTGCCGGTGACCTCGCCGATGACCGTGGCTGGCACGTCCCACCTCGCGCAGATCTCCATGAATCGCCCGATGCCGGCCGGCTCGACGATGGCCATCATCCGCTCTTGCGACTCGCTCATCAGGATCTCGGCCGGCCCGAGTGCGGCATCGCGCAGCGGGACCGCATCCAGGGTGACCCGCATGCCCACGGCGCCGCCCGCGGCCAGCTCGGTGGTGGCGCAGGAGACCCCGGCGGCGCCCAGATCCTGGATGCCGACCACCAGGTCCGCCGCATAGAGCTGCAGGCAGCATTCGACCAGCAGCTTCTCCATGAACGGGTCGCCGACCTGGACACTCGGCCGCTTCGCGCCCTCGCCTGCCCCGCCGAACGACGCGCTGGCCAGGACCGACGCGCCGCCGATGCCGTCGGGACCGGTCCTCGACCCGAACAGGACCACCTTGTTTCCCGGTCCCCTGGCGGCGGCCAGCTTGAGATCGGAGTGCCGCATGACTCCCACGCAGAGCGCATTCACCAGCGGGTTGCCCGCGTAGCAGGGATCGAAGGCCAGCTCGCCGCCGATGTTGGGCAGGCCGAGGCAGTTCCCGTAGAAGGAGATGCCGCCGACCACGCCAGGCAGAACCCGCCGGGTGTCCGGCGCGTCCGCCGGGCCGAACCTGAGCGCGTCCATCACCGCGACCGGCCGGGCGCCCATCGCCAGGATGTCGCGGACGATCCCGCCCACGCCGGTTGCCGCTCCCTGGAACGGCTCAACGTACGACGGGTGGTTGTGTGATTCGATCTTGAAGGTGACGGCATAGCCCTGCCCGATGTCCACGACCCCGGCGTTCTGCCCGATGCCGGCCAGCAGCGCCTCGGTCGGCGGTGCCTTCTCGGCAAATTGCCGCAGGTGCGCCCTGGACGACTTGTACGAGCAGTGCTCGCTCCACATGACCGAGTAGATCGCCAGCTCGGCGTCGGTAGGCCGGCGGCGCAGGACACTCCTGATCCGCGCGTACTCGGCGTCCGTCAGGCCGAGCTCCGCATGCGGCTGCGGCCGCTGCGGGGTGGCCGCGGCCCGCGCGACAGTGTCCAGGGCCGTCACGTGCGTGCCGCGGTGCGCAGGACCGAGGTGAAGAAGCCGAGCCCGTCCGCGCCCGGTCCGGTCAGCGCGTCGATGGCGTGCTCCGGATGCGGCATCAGGCCCACCACGTTGCCCGCCGCATTGCAGATGCCGGCAATGTCGCCTGCTGAGCCATTCGGGTTTGCCCCGGCATACCTGGCGACCACCCGGCCGTGCGTGCCAAGCTCGGCCAGCGCAATCGGACCGGCCACATAGGCGCCCTCGCCGCTCTTCAGCACCACCGTGATCTCCTGGCCCTCGGCGTACTGGCCGGTCCACGGCGTGCTTGCGTTCTCAATCCGGAGCCGCACGTCCTTGCTCACGAAGCGGAGCCCGGCATTGCGAGTCAGCGCGCCAGGCAGCAGATGCGCCTCGCACAGGATCTGGAATCCGTTGCAGATCCCGAGCACCGGCAGGCCGGCCATGGCGGCCGCCACCAGTTCGGTCATGACCGGCGCGAACCGGGCAATTGCCCCGCAGCGCAGGTAGTCGCCGTAGGAGAATCCGCCGGGGAGGATCACGGCATCGACGCCGTGCAGGTCGCGATCGGCGTGCCAGAGCGGGACAGCCTCGCCGCCCGCCCGCCGGACCGCGCGCGCTGCGTCCGTATCGTCGAGCGACCCGGGAAAGGTGATGACTCCCACCCGGGCCGTCATGAGCGTCCCAGCGGGCACGGCCATGAGCGTCCCAGTGGGCACAGCATGCAGGCAGGCTACCGGCTCAGCCGGCGTCTCTCAGCCGGGCGGTCTGCGTGGCGGCCAGCGGGGCATCCCGCCGCCACTCGAGCCGCTTCTCCAGCGAGACCACGGTGCCCCGGCCCGGGCCGGTACTGAGCGTCACGTTGTCCACGCAGGCCCGCATGATGGCCAGGCCGCGGCCCGACTCGGGCAGCTTCGCGATGGCCTCGTCGTCCAGTTCGCGCCTGGCGCGGGAGAAGCGGCTGCGCGCGGCGTGCAGCGCCGACGGCGCGGCCAGCGTGACGGCAGCGGACTGCCCGGCCCGCGCCACCTGGGCAAGCTGCCTGCGGCGGAAGCGCGGGTGCCGCGCGGACAGCTGGGCGGGCAGCCGGCGGGTGGCCAGCCTGCCCGGATCAAAGCCGCGACCGCTGTCACGGACGTCGACCACGCAGCCGCCGCGGCCGATGCTGGCCACCACCTCGTAGCGGTGACTGGGCCCGCCGTGCTGCAGGACGTTCGTGCATGCCTCGGTGACGGCGAGCAGCAAATCGCCTGCGCAGTCCTCGTCGACGCCAAGCCTGCTCAGGGTGTCGCCAAGCACCCGGCGCATCACCGGCACGCTCAGCGACTCGCGCGGGAACATCAGGCAGAACTTGACGTCGACGGTCGCCTCCTCGGCTCGTATCTCCCGAGTACGCATCCGTACCTCTACTCCCTGCCGCCGCCAATCCCGTCGGTCACATTGTGAAACAATTCCCGTGCCGGACCGCGGTAATCATGAACTCAGGTGATTACTGGACGAACAGTGCTGATTTGGCGCCCCGGCCAGGGCGGCGATCCCCGCCGGGCAGCTGCCCGGCTGCGCCGCATCGCCTGCGGCGCCGGCCTTCAGGGAGCGCGCGGACGCCGGGAAGGCTACGGCGCGTGAATCTCGAATTCCTCGATCACCGGGTTCGCCAGCAGGTCGGCGGCGAGCTCGGCGATCCGCGCCAGGGCTGCCTCGTCAGCCGAACCGCAGATCTCCACTTCGAACTTCTTGCCCTGCCGGACGCCGAGGACCTGTCCGAAGCCCAGCCGCTTGCACGCGCTGGCGATCGCCTCGCCCTGCGGGTCATGGATCTCCCGCTTGAGCATCACGTTGACGACTACTCTGGCCACGTGACGCAGCGTACGCGACGCCGCTGCAGCGTGCCCCGACTGGTTCATTAGCGCCGCTCTGGGCGGGTACTGTCACTGCGGGACGGATGACCGGCCGGTCAAAGGTGATCTCCGCGACCGGCCATGGGTATCAAGGAGTGGCACGTGGCCGTCAACGCTCAAGGTGCGAGCGCCGCCGTGCCGGACCCGCTCGGCCTGGCCGGGCGAGCCGGCTCCGCGGAACCGATTCAGCTCCTTACTCCAGAAGGCGAGCGGGTCGAGCATCCGGACTACCCGCTCGACATCTCCGCCGAGGAAATCCGGGCCCTGTACCGGGATCTCGTTCTCGTTCGCCGGATCGACTTCGAGGCGATCGCCTTGCAGCGCCAGGGCGAGCTCGGGATCTGGGCCTCGCTGCTCGGCCAGGAGGCCGCCCAGGTTGGCTCGGGCCGGGCCCTCGGGCCGAGGGACATGGCATTCCCCACCTATCGCGAGCATGGCGTCGCCTGGTGCCGCGGCCTGGATCCGATGAAGCTATTCGAGCTCTTCCGCGGGGTCAGCCATGGCGGCTGGGATCCCAGGGCGCACAACTTCCACCTGTACACGATCGTCATCGGCAGCCAGACGCTGCACGCGACCGGCTACGCGATGGGCATCCAGCGTGACGGCGCGGTCGGCGAAGATGGCGAGGCGGCCATCGCCTACTTCGGCGATGGCGCGACCAGCCAGGGCGACGTCAATGAGGCCTTCATCTGGGCATCGGTGACCAACGCGCCCGTCGTGTTCTTCTGCCAGAACAACCAGTGGGCGATCTCCGAGCCGCTGGAGCGCCAGAGCAGGGTCCCGCTGTACCAGCGGGCCTACGGCTTCGGCTTCCCTGGTCTCCGGGTGGACGGCAACGACGTGCTCGCTTGCCTGGCCGTCACCAGGAAGGCGATGCAGGCCGCGCGGGAAGGGCAGGGCCCGACGCTGATCGAGGCCTTCACCTACCGGATGGGCGCGCACACCACCACCGACGACCCGACCAGGTACCGGCTGGCGGCCGAGCTTGAGGCGTGGAAGCTGAAAGATCCGATCGAGCGGGTCAAGGCGCACCTGATCCGGTCTGAGCTGGCGGAGAAGGACTTCTTCGAGGCCGTCGATGCCGAGGCTGACCAGCTGGGCGCCAGGGTCAGGCGGTCCTGCCTGGAGATGCCAGACCCTGAGCCGACGGCAATGTTCGAGAACGTCTATGCCGAGCCGAACGCGCTCATCGACGCCGAGCGCGAGCAGTTCGCCGCCTATCTCGACTCCTTCGTTACCGAGGAGGCAGGCATGACCGGGGAGGCGGGCCGGTGACCACCCTGACGCTGTCCAGGGCACTCAACGAGGGCCTCCGCAAGGCAATGGAGAGCGACCCCAAGGTCCTGATCATGGGCGAGGACGTCGGCAAGCTCGGCGGCGTCTTCCGCGTCACCGAC
>DATGVY010000571.1:0-9461 GCA_035299845.1 Streptosporangiaceae bacterium | reverse complement strand
AGGTCGGCGAGGGTACTGGTGTCGTCGGCGCCGAGGGTGCCGGCGACGGCGAGGTTGGCGATGAGGGCACAGGCAATAGGGCGCTTGACGGCACGACGGGCTGCGGGGAGAACAAGGGTGAGGCGAGCGGCGGGCTGCCGGGGTGGTAAGGCCGTGGCAACAGAGGATCCTGCAAAGCCGGGTAACCCGCCGCTCGTGCCGGCGGCACGGCCGTCCTGGCTGCCTCCATGCTGACAGCCGGGCCTAGTGTGAGCTCGTAAGCCACGACGGCAGCGGCCGCAACGGTGAGCCCTGCCGCCACGGCCGCCGTCAGCCGCAAGCCGTACCGGGACGCGAGGTTCCGGCTGACCACCACGGCGAGCGCGATGGCCATGCCGGCGATCGCGGCGATCACGAACCACGACGCGCGGAAAATGCTCTCATCCCGGGCCACGACACCGAAGCCGAGCGCCACGGGGAGGAAAACCAGCATGCTAGCGGTGCTGACCACCGATGAGGCACCGGCCCGGATACTGGACGGCATCGCGTCATGCAGGTAACCGCTGAGAACCACCTGGAGGGCGATGATCCCGGTAATCGCGAGCACCTGCGCGCCGACCGCGACGACCGCGACCCGGAAGAACAGGCCCGCGCTGGCCGCCAGGACGAGCAGCCCAGCCGTCATGATAACTGCCGGCCCTCGAAGCCGGTCGGCGAACTTGCCGCCTATCCAGGATCCGCCGTAGACAAGGGCGAAGCTCGGGCCGAACAGCGCCGCCGGCAATGCCAGGCCGAGATACCAGAGCTGCATGAACTCAAACAGCAGCCGCATTGCCAGCAAGTTGCAGACCAGGCACGCCGCGATCCAGGCCACGCCGGGACTTGTCGTCATCGCCTTCCATAGCTGCCCCAGGTGGGCGCCCAGGCGGACGCGTTTTGCTGCCTTGTGCAGGGACGGTTCCCGGAACCGGTGCAAGGTGAGGAATGCGCAGCACGTCACGGGGATCGTCAGGAAGAACTCTGCCCGCAGGCTGGCGAAATGGGCAACGAGCGCGCTGGCCAGTGCCCCGGTAATGAACGCGGCAGAGTCATACATCTGCACCCGGCCGAACCAGTGCTCGTAGCTGTCAGCCGAGCCTGTTTCCTCCAGGACCACGTCGTAGATGACCGAATCGTAGGTCCCCGCGTAGCAGGCGTAGAACAGGCCCCAGACCGATAGCCCGGCGACATACATCCAGAACCCGTGGCTCAGCCCGCAGATCACCGTGCCCGTTATGAGTGCGCAGCTCGCCAGGTAGAGCACGCCCTTGCGGCTCCACCTGTCAGCGAGCACGCCCAGCGGGATGTTGGCCGTCGTCATGACGACGATGTAAGTGATCGTCGCGATGGTGATCAGGAAATCGTTGAAGCCGATGGACTTCATGAACAGTTTCTCGACGGCGTACCACAGCGCGAAGCCATGAATGAATCCGGTCGCATACAGGGGCCGTAGTCGTGTTTCAATAGGCCGGGCTGCCAGCGTGCTTGTCACGGCGCGCTCCTACGCCGCCGCAGTTCCCGGCTGGTGGCCGGCCCGCACGGCGTCGGCACCTGTGTGCATCACCACCAGGACAGTCCGCTGACACCGGACCGTCTGTCCCTTCACCGCGCCCAGGCCGAACGGCCCGTGCACCCGCTTCCGCATGTAAACGCGCCCTTCCGTAGCTGGCAGCCAGCGACTTCCGCTGCCGGGAACTGCCGCACCAAGCGTGCGCTGCCAGCCTGGACGTCCGTGCTGCACTCGCCTTGACGCTTACCTTGCATCCCAGGTCACACGCGCAAGCCGGGCGCGCTCAGGGCGCCGCCGGCGTTCCAGCGCTCTCTTAGCCAGCCCCGCGGCGCTGATCAGTCATCACCAAGGGTTAAGGCAGCTTCGCCGGGGGTGCGTCAAGTCCGGCGCCTAGCCCGGGCCGGGCCCGGAGGGCGGCGCGGCCGGCCTGACGCTCGTTACCGGTCTCAGCGGCCGCCAGGCGAAGTGCCTGCGGTAAGCGATGACCTGCGGGGTTCCAGAACTCGGCCACGGGTCTTGACCTGGGCGTCTACGCGGCTCGCTCGTATTGGTTGAGGAGGCCGCCCCGAACCGGGGCCCGGTAGTAATGGCAGGAAAACAACGGACATGGCTGACCTGCGCTAACTGGACGCGATTGCTGCCCAGCTACTTCATCCGGCATGGGCACTGACCCCGGCTGGACAGGCCTGCGCCTGACCCGCTCCTGGGACAGGCCGGCGGCCGGATGGCCGGGACGGGGCGGGTGCAGTTGGCGGCTGCGGTGGGGGCGCCGTCCGTTGTAATGGGCCTCGTACCCGGCCATCACGGGCGGGCGGACAGGGGCGGAAGCAGCGGTGCCGGTGGTTGTGGCGGAGTTGGCAGTTGCTGTCGCCTCAGATCGCCTGCTGGACTGGCCTGGCGCCGGTTTCGACGAGGAAGTCGGTCAATGCCTTGGCCAGTCGTTCGGGCTGGTCCTCGGGGATCAGGGTTGACGAATCGGCGATCTCCACCAGCCGGCCCTGCGGGAACAGCTCGGCCAGCTTGGGGCCGTGCTCGCGTGGCATGAACTTGTCCTCGGTCGCCCAGACAACGAGCACCGGCCGGTCGAAGGCGCGGAGTCGCTCACTCCAGGCCAGCAAGATCTCGCGCTTCGGTGCCGAGGTCGCGAACTTGGCGAAGTCCCGGCGAATGGCCCGGTCCCGGGTGGCGGGAGCGAACCAGTCGTCCATCACCTCGTCCGGGATGTCCCGCAGACTCAATCCCCCGTAGCCGCGTTTGTTGTGCCGGAGCGATCTAATGCGCAGCAACTGCATAAAGAGCCAGATGCTCCCGGGCACCTTGGCCACCAGGGCGATCGGCTTGACCGACCGCGGGGGGAAGTTGTCGAAGGCCTCGCACGCCACCAACACCAGTCGGCCGACCCGGTCGGCCTTTCCCTCCGACACCAAGAACTGGCCGCCACCCCAGTCGTTGAGGACCAGGGTCACGTCGTCCAGGTCGAGTCGCTGCATGAATTCGCCCAGTAGCAGCGCCACGCCGCGTTGGGACAAGTCCGCATCGGGGTTCATCGGCCGGCGGTGACCGCCGAGGGGCAGCGTCGGCAGGATGCAGCGGTACCCGGTCAGCAGCGGCAGTACCTTGCGCCACTGCGTCTCGTTCATCGCGAGACCATGGGCAAAGACCAGCACTGGCCCGTCCCCGCCGGTGTCCTGGTAATCGATGTCTCCGGCCGAGAGCTCGATTCGGGGCATCGTCTCCTCCACTAGATAGATCGTTCTACTGTAGAATATCAGCGACTAGCGGTGGAGGGAAGTAACCGCCCAGAGCGGACCAGAACAGCGAGGTGACGATGGTCGCGACACGACCGGACACCAGGACCAGGATCCAGGAGGCAGCCGCGGTGCTCTTCCGACGTCACGGTTACTCGGGCACCGGCTTGAAGCGGATCGCCGCGGAGTCGGCCGCGCCGTTCGGCTCGATCTATCACTTCTTCCCCGGCGGCAAGGAGCAACTGGCGGAGCACACCATTCGCACATCGGGACCGCAGTACATGCAGATGGTGCTGGCGCTGCTCGACAGCGTGCCCGATCCGCTGGAGTCCCTCGCGAACGCCTTCCGGGTGGCCGCGGAGGACCTCGCCGCGACCGACTATGCCGATGCCTGTCCGATCGCCACCGTTGCGCTGGAGGTCGCCAGCAGCAATGAGGCGCTGCGGGTCGCGACCGCGGAGGTGTTCGACGAGTGGGTCACCGGCGGCGCGGCGTGGTTCGGCCGTTGGGTTCCCGATCGAGAGATGGCCCGATCTCTGGCGTACTCGATGATCATGATCCTCGAGGGGGCCTTCGTGCTCAGCCGGGCGGCGCGCGACCCAGAGCCGGTGCACGCTGCTGGCCGGTCGATGGTCGAGCTGGCACGTGCCCCTATCGAGACGGGGCGAACCGCGGGCTAACCGGAGCTTGACGCCAAGGTAGCTGTCAGCGTCCTCGGTGACGCTGCCGAGGGTCTTCAGCACCGGATACCTCTGCTGGCGGGTGACCGCGTAAGCCACAGTCGGGCTAGGTCATGGGGCCCGGCCGTCGGGTGCGCCGGGAGCTGGTCCCTTCGGCGGTGGCCAGCGCCAACGTGGCCATTGCGTTGACGGCCTCGGGGTCGGACAGGTGCTGGTCCAGGCACAGCGATCGCCAGGTCCAGAACGACACCGCATGGCCGAGGACGGCGCGCAGCCGCCGCCGGCGCGGCCCGCGGACAGCGAACGCCTGCAGCAGGATGTCGCGGTACGACGCGTCGGTCGCGTCCGTCCGCTCCCGCAGCTCGCTGGGTACCGCCGCCCGGTCGCGCCGCACGTTGGTCAGCATCGGCTCGGCGGCCCGGTAGAAGCGGTACAGGTCGGACAGGCCCGCCCGCAGGCGCTGCTCCGGGTCGGCGATGCGTCTCCAGGCCTGCGGGTCGGGCATCACCTGGCCTGAGGCCCAGTGCGCGCTGCAGGCGGCGAACAGCGCCAGGTCATCGGGGAAATGGCGGTAGACCGTCAGCCGGGTGACTCCGGCCTGATCAGCGAGCGCCGAGACCGTCGTCGCGGCGGGCCCGACGGTCCCGTGCAGGTGCACGGCCGCCTCGACGATACGGCGGCGCGTCGCGGCGACGTCCTCGGCTCGCTTGCCCATCCGGTAGCTCCGGGCGGCAGGCGAACGGTCCTGCTCGCTCATGTGCCGGCAACCAACCTTCGCGGAGGGGATAGATATTTTTCATGGTACAGTACTGTTCACTGATATACGGAGAGCAGGCAAGCCGCCATGATCACAACCACCCCACCGCCCCTGACAGTGATCCAGCCCGGCGACGGGCAAACCGGCGAACTGGGCTCCATCGGCGTGAACTTCAAGCTCTGGGGCCACGACACCGGCGGCGCGCTGTCGGTGGTCGAGCATCCGTTCCCGGTCGGAGCGCTCGTGCCGCCGCATCTGCACACCCGCGAGGACGAATACTCCATCGTGACCCAGGGACAGATCGGCTTCCGGTCCGGCGACCGTGAGGTCGTCCTGGCCTCCGGCGGCTACATCACCAAGCCGCGCGGCGAGATGCACTCCATGTGGAACGCGGGCCGCGTCCCGGCCCGGATGATCGAGATCATCAGCCCGGCCGGCTTTGAGAACTTCTTCCGCGAACTGGCCGACCTGATCTCCGCCGGCCCGCCGCAGGCCGGCCAGGTACCCGCCCTCGCCGAGCGCTACGGGCTGCAGTTCGGCCAGCCTGACTGGCTACCCGGGGTTATCGCCCGCTTCGGCCTGACCGCTCCGCGCTAGCCGATTTCCGCCAGCGCTACTGCCGCCGGATGCCGACTGGGTCACTGGCCGGCCGATGGCGATCTGCATACACAGCAGCGACCGCAGTGGACGTGACAGATCAGCCCACGTGGCGGTATGTGCGGACGTTTCGCGAGCAAAGAAGAAGCTCCGACTCGGCTGCGAGCCGAAAGCACCTCTTCAGGGTGCGCTGCGGAGGGAGGCGGGGTATCCGCATGCTGACTTCACCTTTACCGGAGCTGCCGACCGGGAGGCCGGGTCACTTTCCCGGGCTGGCCTCGGGTGGTGTGCCGACCCGGGCGATCAGGTCACGGAGCTGATGCCTCCCGGATATCCCGAGCTTGGGGTAGGAGCGGTACAGATGCGAGGCGACGGTGCGCGGGGACAGGAACAGCCGGCCGGCGATCTCGCGATTGGTCAGGCCGCTGCCGGCCAGGAAGACGATCTCGCGTTGCTGCGGGGTTAGCTCCGCCAGGGCGGCGGGCGCGCTGAGGGGAGCACTGACACTCACCCCGCACGCTCGCAGCTCGGCTTCAGCGCGCTGCGCCCATGCCTTCGCCTGGAGTCCCCGGAAGGTCTCCAGCGCGGCGATGAGGAGCGGCTTGGCCTCGTTGATCCGGCGGCGCCTGCGCATCCATTCGGCGTAGTCGAGTTGCAGCTGGGCTCGCTCGAACGGCCAGCGGTCCCCGGCCGGGTCTGACAGTGCTTTCCCGAAATGCGCGCCGGCCTCAGCCGGGCCGGCGAGTATGCCGCGGGCTCGGGCAAGGATCTGCTCCAGGCGGGGGGACGGCGTTCCGCCCAGGTGGCCGAGCGCTCGTTCGAGGACGTCGCGGCCTTCGATGCGCCGGTCAGCGCGTACCGCCGCCGCGGCAAGATCCCCCAGGCCGAGATACGAAACGAGCGGATGGAGAGGGCTGCCGTCCGGGCCGAACATCTGCCGGAGCTGAGCGTAGGCCGTGACGTGAGCGCCGTCGTTCAGGGCCGCGATGCCGAAGACCCGCCACGCCCGGGCGGCAATCAGCCCGCTTTCCGCTGGGTCGATGCTGGCCAGGGCCCTGACGGCCTGCGTGCGAGCCGCGGCGGTGTCCGCCCGGATGGCCAGGACCGTCGCCGCCATCAGCGCGGCGGAGGCGGCGACCATGTCCATCTGGTATGCCTCAGCCAGGTCACTGGCCTCGGCCGCTACCGTCAGTGCATCGTCCCAGCGCCCGGTGTCGATGTACGCCCACCCGAGCGCCGTGAGCGAAGCACCGCTGGAGCCCCGGACGCCGGGAGCACGAAGCCGGCGCACGGCTTCACGGAGCAACTCGACTGCCAGGCCGGATTCGTCCAGGATCCAGGCCGTGGCGCCGACACCAGACAGCGAAGGTTCCTCCAGGCGCGAGCCGGCGAGGCGGTGCAGGTGCGGGACGACCTGGTTTCTGCTGCCGAATGGGTCGGTGCAGGCTCGTATCCACAGCCAGAACGCCTCGATGCCTGCCTGTAAGCCGTAGCCGTCGGATGGCAGCTGGCCCTGCCGCGCGAGGAGATGGTCGAGCGTGCGGCTGACCACCTGGCGGTCGGCGGGCACGCCGGACTGGTGGGCGACGCTGGCGGCCGTCGCGAGGGCGTCCCAGGCGAGTGCCGGCAGGTCAGGCGAGGCCTCCCGGGCGACGGAGATAAGCACCGAGAGCGCAGCCGTCTGCTGGTTGGACCAGGTCAGCGCCCAGCCCGCCGCGTGGCGGGCCGCGAGTTGCAGTGCCGGGTCGGCCGTGACAGCAATGGCGCGCGCGGCGAGATCCTGAACCCAGTCGGCCTGTCCGGTAGGGACGGCGGCCGAGGCGGCCGACACCAGCCGCCGTGCCTGCTCCTCGCGGTCGGGGCTGAGCTCGGCGGAGCGCTCCAGGGCGAGTGCCGCGGCGGCAGCGCCGCCACGGCGCTGGGCCTGGGCGGCCGTCTCCTCCAGTAGCGAGGCTACGCGCGCGTCGGGCTGCAGTGCCGCCGCGGCCAGATGCCAGGCTCGCCGGTCCGGCTGGTCATTGAGCGTATCGGCCATCCGGCGGTGCGCCGCGGCACGATCCGCGAAGGGCGCGGAGTGGTAGATGGCAGACCGGACGAGGGGGTGGGAGAACTGCATGCTGGTCTGGTCCACCTTGATCAGGCCCAGTTCCTCGGCCGGTACGAGAGCCCTTGCCTCCAGCCCGGACGTGCCTCCGGCGGCTGCACTGAGGTCGGGGCCGTCGGCCACCGCGGCCAGGAGCAGGGCGGCTCGTGTCGGATCCGGGAGAGTGCTGAACCGGTGCGCGAGAATGGCTGCGAGCCGGTCGGTCAGCGGCAGCGGCTCGGCATCCCAGCGCCGTCCCGCGGTGGGATCGGCCGCGATCGCCCGGGCCAGCTCGATCAGCGCCATCGGATTCCCGGCCGCCTGGGCGAGCACCTGCCTGCGGGCCCGGCCGCGGGGCGGCCGGGGCTCGTGGTCGAGCAGCCGGCTGGCCTGCGATGGTGCCAGCGGCTTGAGGTGCAGCTCGGGAACATCCCGGTCGAAGCCGGCCGGCGGCGCGCTCCCGCGCACGCCCAGGGCCAGCACGACCGGCTCGCTGTCCAGGCGGCGGCCGGCGAAGGCGAGCGCTTCCAGCGAGCTGCGATCGAGCCAGTGGGCGTCGTCGACGACCACCAGAACCGGGCACTCCTCCGACAGGTCCGACAGCAGGGTGAGCACGGCGATCCCGGTCAGCAGCCGGTCAGGACCGACCGGATCAGGCGCGAGGCCGAGCGCCCCCAGCAGCGCGCTCGCCTGGCGGCCGGGGAGAGCGGAAGCACTGACTAGTACCGGCCGCAGCAGCTGATGCAGCCCGGCGAACGCGAGGTTCGACTCCGACTCCCGGCCGGTAACCGACAGCACCCGCATCCCCGTGGAGCCTGCCCTCCTGGCCACGTCAGCCAGCAGCACGCTCTTGCCCATCCCCGCATCGCCTAGCACCACCAGCACCCGGCTCTCGTCTGCGGCAGGGTCAACCAGCGCCCTCAGCCGGGCGAGCTCGGCGTCACGCCCGACCAGCTCCCGAGGGCCTGCCTGGCCCGCCGATGCCATGTCGTCCTCAGGCCAGCAGGAAGTCGAAGATCGTGACGAAGAAATCCTCAACGGGCTGATCGTCCCTGACGACCCTGCTGCGGGTCACCGCGCCTTCCCAGGAATTCACGATGAAGCGGCCGAGCAGGTGCGCGTCGCCGGCCGCGGCGGTCTCCTTGTTGCGCTGCGCCTCGGCGACCAGCTCCGCCACGGCGGCCGACCACGCATCCATGCTGACCGCAAGCTCGCCGCGTACCGCGTCGCTGTGGTCAGCGAGCTCGTTGGCCATGTTCCCCCACATGCAGCCGCGGCTGAACCGGTGCCCGCGCAGGATCGCGTGCAGCGCCTCGAACCCGCTGCGCAGCCGGGCCACGGCCGGCCCGCCGTCTGGGCTCACGGCCCATCCAGACACCCCGGAATAGCGGCGCACCGCCTCGACGGCCAGCTCTTCCTTGCTGGGGAAATGGTTGTAGAAGGAGCCTTTGGGCACGCCTGCCGCCCGGGTGATGTCCTCGACGGAGCACGCGCTGTAGCCACGGGCATGCAGCTCAGCCAGCCCAGCGTCAACGATCTGCGCCTTCATGCTCGCCCGTGCCACCACGCCAATATGACTGGTCATCTTAGCGATGTCAACCGCGCCCCGCCCCTCCGTCGCGTGCCTGCGGAGCACCCCGGAGCAGGCGGTCGCAGCCGGTCGCGCGTGCTTCGCGCCTGCGCCGCCCGCCTTCTGCCAGTGCAGTCAGCTTGCGGATACCGCATGCCGATCACGCCGCGCACAGTGGTGCGAAGGTGCGGCTTCCTCCTCCGGTGGCTGCGGCGCCTACCGCGGTGCCTGCCGTCCGGCAGGCCCGGACGTCCGTGGCAGCCTGCCGGCGGCCAGAGAACTTCGTGAGGCCGTGATGTCTTTCATAACTGTCGGCCATGAGAACTCCGGTGCCATCCGGATCTACTATGAGGACCACGGCTCTGGCGCTCCGGTCGTCCTGGTACACGGTTACCTGCTTGATGGCCACTCGTGGGAGAAGCAGGAAGCGGCCCTGCTGGACTCCGGATACCGGGTCATCACCTACGACCGGCGAGGCTTCGGCGCCTCGAGCAGGCC
>DATGVY010000570.1:0-4258 GCA_035299845.1 Streptosporangiaceae bacterium | reverse complement strand
CGGGACGGCGGCACCCAGGCTGGCGGCACCCGGGGCGGCGGCACCCGGGCGGCCGGGCTCGATGGCCGGCAGCGAGTACCGCAGGACCAGGCCGTCGCGGACCAGTTCCCGCTTGATCGTCTGCACGGTCGAGATCACCCGGGGGTCGTCGGCCGGCAGGAAGCCGACCTCCGGGATCAGCAGCACCGCGGCATCGAGCTCCGTGCTTCCGTAATACTGCGTGAACGTGCCGCGGCGGGCGTCGTACCCCTGGTCGCACACCTCGGCGTGAATGCGGTCGCGAACCTCGCGCCAGCGCTGCGTCGGGCCCGGCTGCCCGAGCTCGGTCAGCCGGACGGCGCGGTCAAAGGCCACCCAGGCCATCACCTTGGAGTGCACGAAATGCCGCCGCGGGCCGCGGACCTCCCAGATTCCCTCATCCGGCAGCTGCCAGTTCTTCTCAAGGAACAGCAGCAGGGCGCGGACCAGCGCCCAGGTGTGCCGGTCGAATCTCAGCCCCGCCTGCCGGCCGAGCGCGAGCGCGTCGATCACCTCGCCATACACGTCAAGCTGCCGCTGGTTCACCGCGGCGTTCCCGATCCGCACCGGCGCCGAGTCCTCGTATCCCGGCAGCCAGTCGGCCTCCCACTCGGGCAGCCGGCGCTCGCCGGCCACGCCGTACATGATCTGGACATCCTTCGGGTCCCCGGCGATGGCCCGGCCCAGCCACTCCCGCCAGGCGGCCGCCTCGTCGGTGTAGCCGGTGCGCAGCAGCGCCTCCAGGGTGATCGTTGCGTCGCGCAGCCAGCAGTATCGGTAGTCCCAGTTGCGCACGCCGCCAAGATCCTCGGGCAGCGAGGTGGTCGGCGCCGCCACGATGCCCCCGGTCGGCGCGTAGGTCAGTGCCTTGAGCGTGATCAGCGAGCGGACGACGGCAGCCCGGTACGCACCGCGGTAGCTGCAGCCGTGCACCCATCCGGCCCAGAACTCGCATGTCTCCCGCAGCGCCTGCGCTGCGTCGACCGGCTCGGGCGCGGGCAGGTGCGACGGCTGCCAGGACATCACGAAGGGCACCTGCTCGCCGGCCCGGACCGTGAAGCTCGCCTCGTGCGCAAGATCATGGCCGGTCAGCTGGACCGGGGTGCGCAGCCAGACCGAGTCAGGCCCGGCAACGGCAAGGACCGCGCCGTCGGACCGGCGCACCCAAGGGACGACCTTGCCGTAGCCGTACCGCACCCGGAACACGCACTCCATCTCGACAGCGCCCTCGATGCACTCGACGATCCGCACCATCACCGGAGCCTGGCCGGCCCACGGCGGCATGAAGTCGGTCAGCCGGACGGTTCCGCCTGCGGTCCGCCACTCGGTTTCCAGGACCAGGGTGTCCCCGCGGTAACGCCTGGTCACCTCGCCGCGGCGGGCCGGCGGCCCCTGCGAGGCGGTTGGCGCGATCAGCCAGTGGCCGTTGCGCTCGTCGCCAAGCAGCGCCGCGAAGCAGGCCGGCGAGTCGAAACGGGGGAGGCAGAGCCAGTCGGCCGAGCCGTCACGTCCGACCAGCGCCGCCGTCTGCAGGTCGCCGATGAGCGCGTAGTCCTCGATGAGGCCAGCCACGGTGGATCCTCCTTGCTGCCGGCCTGCCCGATCTAGCTCCGCTGCCGTCCCGGCTCCGCTGCCGTCCCTCCGCTGCGGGTCCGGCTCCTGGCGGTACGCTACCCGGCCGTAAGCTGACAGGCGTGCCCGGACCTGCGCGCCGCCCGATTCTGCTGCCGCGTGCCGCCTTCGGCGCCCTGGCGGCAGCGGCGCTGATCACGGTGACCGTCGCGGGCTGTGCCAAGTTCGACGCCGCACTCGGCAGGCAATGGGCCGTCGTGCAGTTCAAGCCCAACACGTCCGTCGCCACGCTGCTCAAGGTCAGGGCGGCCTGCTCGCACGTGCCGAACGCCCGCCCCGAGGCCCTGCCGCCGGTACGCAAGGCGCTGGACATGATCTACGCCGTCCGGTTCCGTACCGACAATGCGAGCGACGCCAACCTTGCCCAGCTGCAGCAATGCCTGCAGAAGTTCCCCTCGGTGACGGGCATCGACTTCCAGGACGCCGGGAACGGCTGACCGCTGAGAAAGGCCCGCCAGCTGCGGGCGTGTTTCGCTCACCAGGACGTGCACCGTCCGCGCAGCTGTGGTATAAAGCCATATACCTATTAATCTGATCGGAAAAGGTGGACGATGAAGCGAGCGCTCATCGCGGCGGGGGTAGCCGCTGTCATGCTGCTGGCGGCCGGATGCAGTTCGTCCGCAGGCGGCTCGTCCGGCTCAGGTTCCGGCGGTGCCAGCACCGCGGCCAAGGGGCCAGTGACGCTGAAGCTCGGATTCCTGGCCAATATCACGCATGCCACGGCTCTGGTCGCGGTGCAGAAGGGCTTCTTCACGAAGAACCTCGGCAGCGGGGTGACCCTCAAGCTGACGCCCTTCAGTACCGGCACCGAGGAGGCCACCGCACTGCTGGCCGGCCAGCTCGACGCCGCCTATGTCGGCCCGAACCCGGCGATCAAGGCATGGCAGACATCCAGCGGGAAGCTCATCAAGATCATTTCAGGCGCGGCCTCCGGCGGCGCCGCGCTGGTCGTCAAGAAGGGCATCAGCAGCGTGTCCCAGCTCAAGGGCCAGTCGCTGGCTACCCCGTCGCTCGGTAACAGCCAGGACGTGGCGCTGCGCTACTGGCTGAAGAAGCACGGGCTGACCACCACGCAGACCGGCGGCGGCGATGTCCCGATCAAGCCGACCACGCCGAACTCGGCGGCCGTGCTGGCGTTCCAGTCCGGGCAGATCGCCGGCGGCTGGGAGCCCGCGCCTTACGACGCCGAGATGGTCGCCGAGGGCGGGCACGTGCTGGTCAACGAGGCCAGCCTGTGGCCGAAGGGCCAGTTCGTCACCACCAACCTGGTCGTCACGCAGTCCTTCCTCGCCGCGCACCCGAGCGCCGTCAGCGGGCTGCTCAAGGGCCAGATCGAGGCGAATGACTTCATCAACCAGAACAAGGCGGCCGCCGAGGCGGCCGCCAACGCCGAGCTGACCTCGGTGCTCGGCAAGGGCCTGAAGCCCGCGATCCTGTCGGCGGCGTTCGCGCAGATCAAGTTCACCGACGACCCGGTCGCGTCATCGCTGCTCGCCGACGCGCAGCACGCCGTCGCCGTTGGCCTGCTCAAGCCGGTCAGCAACCTGAGGGGCATCTACGATCTCGGTCCGCTCAACTCGCTGCTGCAGGCAGCAGGGGAACCCACGGTGAAATCATGAGCATGCGCAGCGGCCGCCTGACGCCCAAGGAAGCCCCGGGGGCGTCAGCCTTCCCGAATCTGACCATCGTGGCCGACCGCGGCGCGGAGCAAGCGGCCGCCGCGGTCCGGGTGACGGAGGTGTCCAAGGTCTACGGGCAGGGCCGCGGGGCGCTGCTGGCCCTGGACAGCGTGTCCCTGTCGGTCGCGCCGGGGGAGTTCGTCTGCCTCATCGGCGCGTCCGGCTGCGGCAAGAGCACGCTGCTCTCGCTGGTGGCGGGCCTGGACATGGCGACATCCGGCCAGATCGACACGGCCGGCCAGCGGGTCACGCTGATGTTCCAGGAGCCGGCCCTGTTCCCGTGGCTCACGGCCGCAAGGAACGTCGAGCTCGCCCTGCGCGCCCGCGGCGTGCCGAAGGCGGAGCGGCGCGCCCGTACCCTGGAGCTGCTGGAGACCGTCCACCTCGGCGGCTTCGGCGCGAAGCGCCCGCATGAGCTCTCCGGCGGCATGCGGCAGCGGGTCGCGCTGGCGCGAGCGCTGGCTCAGGACGCGGACGTACTGCTGATGGACGAGCCGTTCGGCGCCCTGGACGCGATGACCCGCGACCTGCTGCACGACGAACTCGAGCGGATCTGCGCCGAGCGGACCCTGAGCGTGCTCTTCGTGACGCACAACGTCCGCGAGGCCGCCAGGCTCGGCGACCGGGTAGTGGTCCTGTCCAGCAGGCCGGGCCGGGTCATCGAGGAGTACGACGTGCCGAGGCAGGGACCGCGCAGGATTGACTCGCGCGAGGTCTCAGAGCTGGCCGCCACCATCACCGACCGGCTGCGCGAGGAGATGAGCCGTCATGGCGGCTGACACGCGGCCGTCGGCCATCACCGGGCTGGACAACCTGGAGCTCGGCGGGCTGCCGCAGCAGCGCGGCGCGGGCCGGGTCGCCCGCTCCGCCTGGGCCGCCGCCTGGCCGAAGCTGCTCGCCGTAGCCCTTGTCCTCGTGCTGTGGCAGCT
>DATGVY010000569.1:0-9564 GCA_035299845.1 Streptosporangiaceae bacterium | reverse complement strand
GAAACCCCAGGTCACGGTCGTGGCCTGCCGCGATAGTCCGAATTCCACTTCGGTGATCTTCATAAGGTGCGTTCAGCCAGACTTGTTGAAGTCGGAGCATCTGCCCTGGTCAGCGATACCGAAGGCGCTGGAGGCGAGGTCGGATCCGCTTGCCGGGAATCGAGGCTAAGCGGATCCGGAGCGCGCGGAGGGGAACTCGGGCGGGCGCTTGGCGCGCAGCGCTGCGGCACCCTCGCGCACGTCATCGCCCATGAAGGTGAGCATCTCGTAGGCGGCCGACTGGTCGAAGACCGGGCTTGCCGCGCGCAGCCAGCCGTTCATCGCCCGCTTGGTCAGCCGGATCGCCAGCTGGGAGCCCGTGGCCAGGCCGCCGGCCACCCGGAGCGCCTCGCCGAGCACCTCGGCGCGCGGCAGGCACTTACTTACCAGGCCGATCCGCTCCGCCTCGGCACCGCTGACCATCTCGCCGGTCAGCAGGTAGTACCTGGCCTTGGCCAGCCCGCAGAGCAGTGGCCAGATAATGGCCGCGTGGTCGCCGGCCGCGACGCCGAGCTTCACGTGGCCATCGCCAAGCTGGGCGTCCTCAGCGCAGATGCTGATATCGGCGAGCAGCGCGACAACGAGCCCGGCACCCACCGCGACGCCGTTGATCGCGGACACGATCGGCTTCGCGCAGTTGATCATGTTGTAGACCAGGTCGCTCATCTCGGCGAGCATCGATGCCACCCGGTCGTAGTCGCCGGCCATCCGCTCCACCATCGCCAGGTCGCCGCCCGCCGAGAAGGCCCGCCCGGCGCCGGTTACCACCGCGACCCTCGTCCCGGCGTCCCGCCCCACATCGGCCCAGATCCTGGCCAGCTCGGCGTGCATCGTCTCATCGGCCGCGTTGTAGACATCCGGCCGGTTCAAGGTGATCAGCAGCACGCCATCCGGGCGCCGCTCGATCAGCAGGCTCTGGTAGCCGCCATAGTCCATGGGCCTCGCTCCTTCGCTGCCTGGCGAACCGCCCCCGGCGGACAGCAGTTGCCTGTACCCGGCCTGGCCCGGCCGCCGGGCCGCTGCCGCGCCGGACATCAGCCGGCTGTCCGCGGCACTGGCCCGGGCGCCGGGCCGGCTTCACGATGGAATCATGGCATGCCTTCTGCCCGGTCCGGCCACTGTGTTACCGTTCAGTAACATAAACAGCGGAGGAGCCCATGAGCAACGACGCGCAGCCCTCGTTCTCGCTGGAACTAAGCCCCGACCTGCGGGAGACGCGCGACTGGGTGCATGACTTCGCCGAGCGGGTGATCAGGCCGGCGGCACAGGAATGGGACGAGCGGGAGGAAACGCCCTGGCCCGTGCTGGAGGAGGCCGCCAAGATCGGCCTTTACTCGCTGGACTTCTTCGCCCAGCAATGGTTCGAGCCGAGCGGCCTGGGCACCGCGGTGGCGTTCGAGGAGCTGTTCTGGGGGGACGCCGGGATCGGGCTGTCCCTGGCCGGAAGCGGCCTGGCCGCCGTCGCCGTCTCGGGCAGCGGCACCCCGGAGCAGGTCGGCGAATGGCTGCCGCAGATGTTCGGCGAGCCGGGCGAGGTCAGGCTCGGCGCGTTCTGCTCGTCCGAGCCCGACGCGGGCAGCGACGTGAGCGCGATCCGCACCCGCGCCGTCTACCAGCAGGCGTCCGATGAGTGGGTGCTGACCGGCACCAAGACCTGGGTTACCAACGGCGGCATCGCCGACGTGCACGTGGTCGTGGCGTCGGTCGACCCCGCGCTCGGCAGCCGCGGGCAGGCCAGCTTCATCGTGCCGCCGGGGACCCGCGGGCTGTCACAGGGGCAGAAGTTCCGCAAGCACGGGATCCGGGCCTCGCACACAGCTGAGGTCGTACTTGACGACGTCCGGGTCCCCGGTCGCTGCCTGGTCGGCGGCAAGGACCGGCTGGACGCCAGGCTGGCCAGGATCGCCGAGGGCCGCAGCGGCGGCGAGCAGGCGGCCATGAAGACGTTCGAGGCGTCCCGGCCGAGCGTAGCGGCGATGGCGGTCGGGGTCGCCCGCGCCGCCCTGGAGTACGCGCGTGACTACGCCAGGGACCGGGTCCAGTTCGGGCGGCCGATCGGGCAGAACCAGGCGATCGCCTTCATGCTGGCCGATATGGCCGCGTCCGTGGACGCGGCCAGGTTGCTGACCTGGCGCGCGGCCTGGATGGCGCGCCATCGCGTGCCCTTCGGCCAGGCGGAGGGCTCGATGTCCAAGCTGGTCGCGGGGGAGACCGCGGTGCGGGTCACCGAGCAGGCGATCCAGATACTCGGCGGGAACGGCTACACCCGTGAGTACCCGGTAGAGCGCTGGCACCGGGACGCCAAGATCTTCACCATTTTCGAGGGCACGTCGGAAATCCAGCGCGTGATCATCGGAAGGGCCGTCACCGGCCTCGACGTGCGGTAACACCCGCAGGTCAGGGCAGTTTTCGGGTACCCGCAGTGGGACCGCATGGCCCGCGGGGCCACACGGTATTCCGCCGCAGCTTGCTGGAGCGCGCGACGATCGAGGTGCGGTTGCCGGCCGGGCTGAGCGCGTACTCGTTTACCTTCGGCTAGCTCAGCGGCGATGCCGGGCGCGTTCCTCCTCGTTCTGGCGGTCCGTCTCGCGATCTTGTTCCCGGCGCTCGCGCACCTCGGCCGTGTGCTCGTCGACGTGCAGCCGGCGCTCAAGTTGCTCGGCGCGGCGCTGCTCCTTCGGCGTCGAGTGCCCTTCGCGCTCCTGCTCGTGCAGCGAGTCGAGTTCCTCCTGCAGGGCGTAGTCGCGCGGCCGGGGCGGATCATAGGGGTCAGTCATGGCAGGTTCCCTTCTGGTCGTCCGACGAGCGGGCCGTCCTCCCATGAGATCGCACCTGCGGCCAGCCGCCCAGGGCGGGTGCCGCCGAGGACAACCCCGGCGTTGCCCGCCCACCGCCTGCCGGCTGTGATGGGAAGATGCCAGACAAGCCAATGATCACGCTTCCGCTGCTGCGGCTCGGTCGGCTGCAGCTTGACCCGGGGCTGCGCGCCCTCCAGCCAGGTTCGGCCGCATCCGGCCTCGTGGTGACCGCCACGGTCCCGGTGCCGGATTCGTCGGCTGACCGACAGTATGCGTGGGATGTGGCCTGGGCTGATGCCGCCCGCGAGGCCAGCAAGCTCGGCGCCGATCAGGGGACCGCCCAGGCGCTGGCCGGCGGCGCCGGGAAGGCCCTCGTGGGCGGCACCCGAGTCGTGGTCGCGGCGCACGGGGAGGTTTTGCTCGCGCGGTGGCTCCCGCTGGGGGCCGGCGCGAGCTCGGTGCGGGTAGGCCCGCTGCCGCACCTGCAGGAGGTGGCAGCGGCCGCGGCGCGGCGGCCCGCCTACGTGGTCGTGCTGGCAGACCGTGACGGCACCGACATCATCACGCACGCCAGTGGTGACCAGCTGCCTGCCCAGCGGTTCCCCGTCGGCCACCGTCCCGGCGCGCAACACGATCCTCATCCGGACAGGCCGCCCGCACAGCACCACGGCGAGCGGCACGTGACCGACAGCGAGCCGGAGAGCGGCGGCCAGCGGAACGCCGAGTTCATCGCCGGACGCGTGTCCCAGGCGGCGGACAGCGTGGGCGCGCACATCGTCCTCGGCGCGGGTGATCAGCATATTCTCGATGCCGTCGAGGGTCATCTGCCGGAGTCGATCGGGCCGATTAACACCATCGCAGGAGGCCGCGAACCCGACGGCCTCGACGATCGCCTCAGCGCCGCGATCGGCGCCGCCCTCAACGAGATCACCGCCGCGGCCGTCAGCGCTGTCGGGGATCTGGTTGCCTCGCTCGCCGAGGGGGCGAGCCCTGCCGCAGTTCGCGGCATCAAGGCTGTCGCGGAGCAGCTGGCCGAGCAGCAGGTCGCTGTGCTGCTGGTGTCGGCCGACGTGTCCGCGGACGCCGACGCCGACTCGAGCTACCGGACCGGGATCCGTCCGACCGAGTTCCTCGTCGGTGACTCGGACGCAGGCGTCGAGGTGCCGCTGGAGGACGGCCTGGTCTGGGCCGCAGTCCACCAGGACGCGATCGTCGTGCAGCTGCCGGAGCGCACTGGCCCGCTGGCCGACGAGCCAGCAGCCGCGCTGCTCCGCCGCGGGTCCGCCTCGTGAGCGGCGGCCGCCCAAGAGCACGCAGGCCAGCACACCCGGCGTCGGCCGCCGAGATCCCCCAAAGTTCCGCCTGGCCCCGTTGGGGTCACCTGTGACCCCGTCGCCCGGGCGCCTGCCAGGCCGTGTCAATGGGCATCGTCCATGGCGGACCGGCACCCGGTCAGTCGCCTGAGCGGATGTCGTTATCGTCGTCGTCCACCACGTGGACGGCCGCCTCCTCCGCGGTCGCCGCACCGCCGTCGATCCCGGCGTCATGCGCGACAAGATCGGCCTCGTCGGCGGGATGGGCTCCCTCGTCCTCGGCCACCAGCCGACCCGCCCGCGGATCCGGGCCGTCATCGAGCAGCAGCCCGTCAACGTCCTCGTCTCCCGCGTCCTCGTCCCCGGCGATGTCCTCGGGCCGCTCATCGTCGACGTCGGGAACAATGTCCGGTTCCTCCTCGGCGAGCAGCTGATCGAGCGACTCGCCTGCCTCTTGCTCAGCGGCCGTCGTGCCGAATCTGATCGCGGCCGACCATCGTTGCGGGGCGATGACCCCCCGGTCGAGGGGGTCATCCCCGGGGTCTCCGTCCAGCGTGTCGGACGCGTCCTGCGCCTCGTAGTCCGCAAGATCAGCGGACTCGTGCCGGGTTTCGTCAGGCATGTCACAGCTCCTCTCCATCGCGCCCACCGCGCTGCCGGCCGGGCTGACGGGCATCTCTGCCGAGTCGGTCAGGCGCAGCTTGCGCCGGGCCCGCCGATAGATAGAACATGGCACGGCCCAGGCGTCAGGCGCCCAGGATTTCGCGCGCGGCCCGCGCGACATGACTGGCGGAGATCCCCGCCGCCTCCATGAGCTCCTCGGGGGTCCCGGAACCGGGTAGGCCGCGCACCGCCAGGTGGACGATGCGGGCCGGGTGAGCTGCGTCGTTCAACGCTTCGAGCACCGCGCTGCCGATGCCGCCCGCCGGGTAGTGGTCCTCGACGACGATCAGCCGGTCCCCGGTCGCGGCCGCGGCCGTGACGAGCGTCTCTGTGTCGATCGGCTTCAACGAGTACAGGTCAAGGACGCGGGCGCGGATGCCGTCGCGGCCGAGCTGGTCCGCCGCGGCCAGGCAGTTGTGCAGCGTCACACCGGCGCCGACCAGCGTCACCTGGTCGTCCGGGCTGGACAGGACGACCTTCGCGCCGCCGACCGGGAAGGCCTCATCCGGTCCGTACAGCACCGGGTACGCGCCGCGGGTCGTGCGCATGTAGACGACGCCGCTGCGCTCGGCCATCTCCTGTACCAGGCGGGCCGTGCTCGTTGCGTCGCTCGGGTACAGGACCGTGGACCCGTGCACGGCCCGCATCATCGCGAGATCTTCGAGGGCCATCTGTGACGGGCCGTCTGCGCCGATTTCGACCCCCGCGTGGGAGCCGCACAGCCGGATGTTTGCCGCGGAGATGGCCGCCATCCGGATGAAGTCGTAGGCGCGGCTGAAGAACGCGGCAAAGGTGGCGGCGAATGGGATGTATCCGCGGACGGACATGCCGACCGCGGCCGCGACGAGCTGCTGCTCGGCGATAAACATCTCGAAGTAGCGCTCGGGATGCGCCTTGGCGAAGTCCTCCGCGTGCGTGGAGTTGCCCACCTCCCCGTCGAGGGCGACGACGTTCGAACGGGCGCCGACCGCGGCCAGCGATTCGCCGAAAGCCTTCCGGGTGGCGACCTTGGCGCCCAGCTCGTAGCGGGGCAGGGTCACCTCGCCGCTGGGCCGGGTCCGCGCGGATCCGCCTTCCGGCCGCAGCCCGCGGACCGTGAGGTGGCGTTCCCCGCCCAGCTCAACGATGGCCCGCTCGGCCATCTCCGCGGGCAGCGGCTTGCCGTGCCAGTTCTCGTGGTCTTCGATCTCGGAGAACCCGCGGCCCTTGCGGGTGCGGGCCAGAATCACGGTGGGCCGGTCCGCGCCGGCCGCATGGGTGAGCGCCTTTTCGATTTCGCCGAGGTCGTGTCCGTCGATAGGGATGGCGCGGCAGCCGAACCCCTCAAGCCGCCTGGCGTACGCGTCCAGGTCCCAGCCCAGTTCGGTCGGGCCGCGCTGACCGAGGCGGTTCACGTCGACGATCGCGGTCAGGTTGTCCAGCCGGTAGTAGGCGGCTTTGTCGAACGCCTCCCACATCGATCCTTCCGCCATCTCGCTGTCCCCGCACAGCACCCAAACGCGGTACGGCAGCTCGTCGAGATACCGGCCAGCGAGGGCGACGCCGACTCCATCCGGCAGCCCCTGACCGAGTGAGCCGGTCGCGACGTCCACCCACGGCAACACCGGGGTGGGGTGGCCCTCCAGCCGCGAACCGAATCGCCGGTATCCGTTCACCAGCTCGTCGTCGGAGACGACGCCCGCCGCCTTGAACATCGAGTAGAGCAACGGGGACGCGTGTCCCTTGGAAAAGATCAGGTGGTCGTTGGCCGGGTCGTCCGGCCGCTCCCAGTCGTAGCGGAAATGCCGGGCCAGCAGCGCCGCCATCAGGTCGGCGGCCGACATGCTCGACGTCGGATGGCCGGACCCGGCGGCGGTGCTGCAACGGATCGAGTCGACCCGCAGCTGCTGGGCGAGCTCGCGGACGTCGTCCAAGGTCTGCACGGTCATGGCGGTCTCCTCCCCACGCCCACGTCAAGGCATGGGTTACGTGGCGCCGCTGCGGGCCAGCCATTCGCCGCCAGATCGCGTCCAACGCCGATGCCGTGCCGACGGCTGAACTCGCCCGGGCCTCGCCTGCTAGCTCCGCGCCCTCCAGGTCGGATATCCCAGACTCTACCGCGCGGGCCAGCGCCCAAGTCCGGATGGGCGGACGGTGGCCGCTCAGCCAAGACTTCCGCTGGGCCGGAAGCGAGGGAGTGGGCTGCTGACGGGACTGGACGTCCGCCAGCGCAGTGCCGGCCGGCCGGCCGGCCAGGCAGGCGGGCGGGCAGGCAGGCACCGCTGCCGTGCGGGCACGGCCGCCTCAGCCGGGGGTGGCGACCGGGCGGTAGCCGACGTAGTTCTCGGCGAGCGAGGTTGCGGCCGCCCGCGAACTGGTCACATACCGCAGCTGCGATAGCTGCAGCTGCGCCTCCAGCGACCCGGCGCCCGGGGTGGCATGCAGCATCGTCGTCATCCACCAGGAGAAATGCGTGGCCCGCCAGACCCGGTCCAGGCACGAATCCGAGTAGGCGTCGGCAAGCTCGTCGCGGCCGTCCCTGAGCAGGCTGGTCAGGGCGCCGGCCAGCACGGTGACGTCAGCCAGCGCCAGGTTCAGGCCCTTGGCGCCGGTGGGCGGCACGATGTGCGCGGCGTCGCCGGCCAGGAACAGCCGGCCGTGGCGCATGGGCGAGCAGACGAAGCTGCGCATTGGCGTGATCCCTTTCTCCAGGACCGGGCCTTCCTTCAGCTCCCAGCCGGGCAGCGCGAACCGCCGCTGCATTTCCGCCCAGATCCGGTCATCGGGCCAGGCGGCGATGTCCTCCTCCGGCGGAACCTGCAGGTACAGCCTGCTCAGCTGCGGGCTCCGCAGGCTGTGCAGGGCGAAGCCCGCCGGGTGATGGCAGTAGATCAGCTCGTCGGTGGACGGCGGCACGTCGGCCAGGATGCCGAGCCAGGCGTAGGGGTAGCCGGATTCCCAGACCGTCCGCAGGCCGACCGGGATCGCGTCCCGGCAAATGCCGTGGAACCCGTCGCAGCCGGCGATCGCATCGCAGGTCACCTCGTGCCGCACGCCGTCCGCGCCGGTATAGCGCAGGACCGGCCGGGCGGTGGTGACCGCGGCAACCTCGGTGTCGCTGATCTCGAACTCGATCGCGCCGTCGGCCGCGAGCCTGGCCGCGATCAGGTCCTTGACCACCTCGGTCTGGGCGTACACCGTCACGGTGCGGCCGCCGGTCAGGTCGCGGAAGTCGATACGCCGGCGCTGCCCGCCGAACTGCAGGTAGATACCGCCGTGCTCCAGGCCAAGCCGGTCCAGCCGGTCCGCTAGGCCGGCCTCGCGAAGCACCTGCACGCTGCCGCACTCCAGCACGCCAGCCCGCTGCCTGGCCTCGCAGTACGCGCGGCTGCGCGTCTCCACCACGATCGACTCGATACCGCGGAGCGCCAGCAGGTGCGAGAGCAGCAGGCCGGCCGGGCCTGCCCCGACGATCCCTACCTGAGTGCGCACGGGGGCCGGGCTAGAACGGATAGGGCGCGATGTCGCCGCGGATGGTGACCCAGCGCGTGTCGGTGAATGCATCAAGGTTGGCGCTGCCGCCGAAGCGCGCGCCGGTACCCGACGCGAGAACGCCGCCGAACGGGATGCTCGGCTCGTCGTCGACTGTCTGCTCGTTGATGTGCACGATGCCGCTGGGAATGCGGTTGGCCAGGTCCAGGCCGCGCATCACGCCGCGAGTGAGGATGCCTCGCCGGTGGCCGGCTCGATGACGGCAGCGTCACCGCCGCCGCGAGTCCATCCGCCCTGGTAGACCTGGCCGCGCCAGCCCGGCTCATCAAGAAAGGTCACGATTGCTCCTCCGTGGCGCGCCACTCACCACATGTGCGTAGTACGAACAGCAGTTCTAGATCCGAACTTAGGGAACACTATCATCGCTGTCAACGGATCCCCGGCCGCCGGCCGGGCATGCCGCTGGCCGCCTTCGATGGCCGATCGCGCGGCCCGCCAGCTCACAGCCGGACGCGGTTGCGGACCTTCCACCACAGCGCCCGCGCCACCTGCCTGGCCATGGCCGGAGCGCTGGGCAGCGCGAAGATGATGAAGTCGCCGAAGACATGCGCTCCGGGCCGGCCGGCTACCGACCTGGCCGCATCGCGGACTGCCACCAGCTGGTCCACCGTCATCGGCAGCGGCGCCTCATCCGGCTGGTAGGTGGCGCCGACCGGGTAGTCGCGGCCGGGGGAGCGGGTCATCTCGACGTGGCAGCCAAGCACGTGGGTGACCGGCCGGTCCCTGGCGAAGTCGACCAGCCGGTCCAGGCTCTCGGTAAACGCCGGGTAGTCGCGGACGTAGAGCCGCCCCGGGTAGACCGTGTCGCCGGTGATCAGGAATCCGGTCCACGGGTCGTACACGGCGATGGACGCCTCATCGTGTCCCGGGCAGCCGGTGACCTCAAGCACGCGACCGCCGAGGTCGAACGCCGCGATCTCGGCGGGCCAGTCTGTGATGCCGAAGAACGACCTGGCCGCGGCCAGCTGGGCAGGCACCAGCACGGTGGCCGGCCGGCCATCGAACTGCGAGTCCCCGGCGACATGGTCACCGTGACCGTGCGTATGCGCGACGACCAGCTCGTAGAACTCCCGCGGGTGGGCGGCCAGCCAGTCCCGCAGGATGCCGTCCACGGTCTCCCGCAGCGGGAATGCGGCCGGATCAGCGGTGGCGCCGGTGTCCAGCAGCAGCGCGCGGTCATTGCCGCAGAACAGGTAGATGAACGGCGCCTCGTAGTGCAC
>DATGVY010000568.1:0-4043 GCA_035299845.1 Streptosporangiaceae bacterium | reverse complement strand
CGCCAGAGGGGCCGGCCGCTGGCGGACTGACCTCGGTCGCCGGGAGAGCCGGAGCGGGATAGGCCGCGACAACCTCAGTGTTAACGGAGCCGGCCGGGGTCATGTCGTCGCCAGAGGGGCCGGCCGCTGGCGGACTGACCTCGGTCGCCGAGGCGGCCAGCCGCCGTCCGGCCGTGGCGATGCCCGCCCGGTCAACGCCCGGCCGCAGCAGCCGCAGGCTGCCGCTCCCGGTGATCGCGGCAGCGGCCACGGCGGCGCCGAGCCCGGCCGACTCGACCAGGCTCAGGCCGCGGGCCAGCCCGGCGGCGAGCCCGCCACAGAACGCGTCGCCGGCCCCGGTCGAATCCGCGACGGTGGTCTCCGCCGCGGGCACATGCACGATCCGGCCCTCATTCAGCACGTAGGCGCCCGCCCCGGCCGCCTTGACCACGGCCCGGCGCAGGCCGGCCGCGGCCAGCGCCCTGACCCCGTCAACCGGCCCGTCGCCGAGCCCGTCAACCGGCCCGGCCGCCGGCCCGTCGGCGGCCACCAGCTGCGCAAGCTCCTCCTGGCTCGGCACGAACAAGTCGACGGCGCTGGCCAGCGCGAGCACCCGGTCGGCCACGTTCATATCCCAGGTTTCATGCGTGTCGACGGTGATCAGGGCGCCCGGCGCCTGCCGGCGGACGCAGCCGACGATCCGTTCCGCATGGCCGAGCGGCATCGCGGCCACGTGCACCACGGCCGCCCGGCCAAGCAGGGCCGGATCGAGGTCCGCGGGCGCCGGCGCCACCTGCTCCGAACGCTCCGGCGGCGTCCGGTAGAGCCAGCGGCGGCGGCCGTCCGTCTCGTAGATCACCCAGTTCCGCACGGTCGGGCCGGGGATGTCGGCCAGGCCGGTCAGGTCGATGCCCGCGTCGGCCAGCGCGGCGAGGGCGCCCGGCGGGAAGTCCTCGCCCCGCCGGGCGACCAGCGCCGCCTTCGCGCCGGCCGTGACCACCGCCGTGGCTGCGTGCACGCTGTTCCCGCCCAGCATCCCCATGTGGGTGACGCCAGTGGGCAGCACCACGTCGTCGATGGTCAGGTTGCCGATGACCAGGACGAGCGCGCCGTCTGGCGGGCGGGTCAACTGTTCCTCCTGGCTGCGCGCGGTCACTCCGGCGGGATCTCCCGGTAGGCGAGCGCGAGGTTGACGCCCTTCTTCTTGTTCAGCGACCACGCTACGGCGTACCAGATCGCGCCGATCACGACCGCGCCGATCATGAACTCGAGCGAGAGCCTGCGGGTGACGGCGAACGCGGCGCTGATCGACGAGTTGAGGATGAACACCAGCATCAGCCCGCCGAGCGCGATCACCCCGCCGACGCCGGCCAGCGTCACCGCGGGAATGCCCGCGATCCTGCGGCCGCCGCCGCTCTCCCAGACCGCCTTGAGCCGGTACGGGAAGACGATCCCGGCGATGCTCACCACGATGAAGGCGGCGATCTGCGCGAGCAGCGCGCCGAGCAGGCTGGCCTGCGGGACCTGCACCAGGGCGAACAGCGCTATCTCGCCGGTGACGGCGCACAGCAGGATCGCCTTGACCGGCGTGTGGAACCGGTCGTTGACCGAGCCCAGCTGCTTCGGCACCACCCGGTCCAGCGACCACGCGAGCATGTACCTGGTGGCCTGCAGGGTGGACAGCGGGGTGCCCATCAGCGCCCACAGGATGAACCCGACGCCAATGATCAGCAGCAGCGGAACGCTGCCGGTGAGCAGGCTCGCGATCAGGTTGATGCTCGGCGGGACGCCGCCTGGCAGCCCGAGCTTGGTCGGCGCGGTGTTGTTCAGGAAGGACAGGCTGGCGGCCCAGTTCCTGCCGACCGCGTGCAGGTAGGCCCACACGATGAGGAGCAGCACGGCGCCGTTGATCAGCACGCCGCCGACCATCGCGAAGTACTGGCTGCGGGATGCGCGCTTGACCTCGCCGCCGATCTGCGCGGAGCCCTGCGCATAGCCGACGACGAAGAACACCCACGGCAGCATGAGCAGGGTCCCGGTCAGGCTGAACCCGGCGCCGTTGCCGGTGAAGCCGGCCGACCTCGCGGCCGGGATGATGGAGTTGTAGGAGATCCCCTTGTTCGTGGCGGCGAACGCGGTCCAGGCCTGGGCGATCTGGTGGCCGCGGAACAGCAGCAGGCCGGCCACCAGCAGGACGCTCAGGCCGGCGATGGCGAACAGCCACTTCTGCACCCGCCAGTACGACTTCGAGCCGTAGATCAGCAGCGCGGCGAAGGCCAGCGTCAGGACAGTCCCGAACAGGATCACCCACCATTGCGTGGTGATGCCGAGGATCGTGTGCTTGGCGAGCAGGTCGTTGCTTGCCGTGATCCAGCCTGGATGCCCGGTGATCGCGCCCAGCGTCGTCATCGCGACCGGCGCCGCGAACGTCAGCGCGAACCAGGCGTTGAAGCCGATCCAGAAGAAGATCAGCCATAGCCCCTGGCTCCACGACATCAGCCAGCCGACGAACGGGTGCAGCGCCCGGCTGACGAACACGTAGTCACCGCCGGCCCGCGGCATGGCCGCGGCGAACTCGGAATACACCCACAGCAGGGTGAACGCCATCACGAGCGTGCCGATGATGATCGCCAGCAGCATGTTGCCGCCGGGGAAGTCACCGGGCGCCTGCAGCAGCAGGAAGATCGCGCCAAGCGCGACGTTCATGCCGAGCGTGTTCATGATCAGGGCGTCCCACCGGGACACCTCCCTGACCAGGCCGGTCGCATTCCGGACGAACAGCTGCCCGTCGCCGGCGAAATCCGATGGGAGGGAGACGTTTGTCATGTGATCCTCCGGGATCAGGCGTGCGGCGGCTGAGCGCCGCCAGGGGGCTGTGACTCGCTTCCCGGCGCAGGCCGCCGGCTTTCGATCGCGAACCGGAACCGCTCAGGCCGGTAGAGCACGTCGGAGTACTCGACCGGGCGGTCCTGCTGGTTCCTGGTGATGCCGATGACCCGCAGCACCGGCGAGCCGGGCGCCAGGCCAAGCAGCTCGGCGTCGCCGAGCCCGGCCCTGTCGACCTCGACGACGTTGTCGGCCGACGTCATCTGCACGCCGTGCACTTCGGCAAGCGCCTCGTACAGCGAGCCCGCGCCCAGGTCCAGGTCGCTTACCCCGTGCGCGTACCTCGGCGGCAGCCAGGCGGTGAGTAGCGCCAGCGGGTCGCCGTCCAGCAGGGCGAGCCGGCGCAGGCGCCAGGCCTCGTGGCCGCGCAGCGCCAGCGCAGCCGCCACCTCATGCGGCGGCATGGCGAACTCGCTGCTCAGCACCTGCACGGTCGAGTCCAGGCCCTGCCGACGCACCGAGTCATGGAAGCTACCCAGGATATGAATCTTCTCGACCAGCTTGCGGTCACGGACGAAGGTGCCCTTCCCCCTGGTCCGGTCGACGTAGCCCTCTTTGGTGAGGTCGGCCATTGCCTGCCGGACGGGTGCGAGGCTGACGCCGAGCGCCTCGGCGAGCTCCCGTTCCCTGGGCAGCTGCTCGCCGGGCCGAAGCCACCCCTGCTCGACGCCCTGCAAGACCGCGACCTTGATCTGGTGGTGCAGCGGAACGGGGCTGTGCCGGTGAACCGCCGCGGCCAGGCGTGAGCGGACCGCGAGGTCGGAGGCAGGCATCATGACAAAAGACTATAAAGTCATAATCAAATGTAAATCAAGGGCTTGTATCCCGGCTGACCCGGGATAGCCGGCCGCCGAATGCTAGCCGCGCAGGCAAAGCGCACCCCGCGACCACGGCGACCGGCGCGGCCGCGACCACGGTGACCGGCGCGGCACGACCGTGGTGACCGGCGCGGCACGACCGTGGTGACCGGCGCGACCACGGTGACCGGCGCGGCCGCGACCGTGGTGACCGGCGCGGGCCGCGACCACGGCGACGACGGCCTGGAGCAGTACCCAGCGCTGTCACTTCGGTAACGCAGGTGACCCGCTGTCAGTGGCTGACCCCTGCGGTGCCCGGCTTAATCCATGATCCCGGGGATTTCTCAGGGCGTAGTGACTGAGAAATCCCCGGGATCATGG
>DATGVY010000567.1:0-2791 GCA_035299845.1 Streptosporangiaceae bacterium | reverse complement strand
GGTCACGGCCCTGGTCTGGCTGGCGGAATGATGCAGCGCGGCCGTCGCCAGGCTTGTCTCAGGATCGCCGCCGAGGGAAGCGGACGTGAAACCCGGGAGTAATCGTACGACCGCGAAAACTATCCTCAGGTTCAACTTGGTTTCACCACAGTAAATACAGGGCGGACCGGCCGGGGAGTCGTTCCTGCGGCTGGGCACCGCGTCGGCGAGGACGCGCTGGCGGCCGGGCGAACCAGCGGCGGGTCCTGGAGTCTCGCAGGACCAGCGCTGGCGGGCGACCTGGCCTGGCTTGCTCCCGTCCTTGCTCGTGCCCGCACCCGCAGCTCGCCCCTGAGGAGCTGCGATGACGGGCACGAGCATGGCGGCGGCGCCCGATTCCTCATCCCGTTCGCTGGTTCGGACCAGCCGTGGCAGCGGATTGGTGAGATACGTCACAAAAAATGCCCGGACCGCAGCCGTTGCGAACCGGGCTCCCGGCACCTGCCGTCCGCTGCATATCCGCGGTAGCGGCAGGAGCCGGCCAGGCCGGCGAATCTTCCCTTCGCTCATGCCGGGTAGTGATCTCCGGGGTCATCTACCGGCTGGCCGGCAAGACCGTGCGGGCCGAGGGCGAGGCGACATCAGCCGCCGGCCGGGTCACGGCTGGCGCGGGCAGCCGGCCGGCGTCGGCTGCGTAATAGCTGATCTTGATCTTGCTGCCGGGCAGGCACCGGCTCGTGGGCCGGCCAGGCGCGGTTGTCCCGTTCCTCGCTGGACACTGTATTATGCCAATGTGAGTAGCATCAACGGTACAGTCAAGATTGATCACTCAAGCCCGGTGCCGCTTCATGAGCAGGTCGCGGCGGCGATCCGGCGCGCAATAGCTGACGGCGAGGCCCCGGCCGGCCGGCGGCTGCCGCCCGCCAGGGATCTCGCTGCCGTCCTCGGCGTCAATGCCAACACCGTCTTCCGCGGGCTGCGCACGCTCCGGGACGAGGGGCTTGTCGAGTTCCGTCGCGGCCGGGGCGTGACGGTGAGCGGCATCGGGCCGGAGCGCAGCGCCGTGGTGGCGAAGGCCCGCGAGCTTGTCGCGCTGGCCCGGCACCACGGGTACCGGCCGGAGGAGCTGGCGGAGATCATCGCGCAGGTCTCGTAGGAGGCGGCAGTCCGTGCAGACCAACGTGGTTGTCCCTGCACCAGGCACTGGTGCCGAGATCGAGGCGGTCATCGGAGAGGCGCGCCGGCGTCAGCGCAGGCGATACGCGGCGACGGGCCTGGCCGCGCTGGCCGTGCTGGCTGGCACGCTCGGCGCGTTCGTCGGCCTGCACGGGCCCAGCCAGCCGCGGCGGCCGGGCCAGCGGCGGCCCGAAGCCGCAGCCAGCCACTCAGCCCGTTCGCGGGTACCCGGTCCTATCCCGGCAAGCACCGACACCACAGTGCTGATGTGGCCGGTCGGCTATCCCCTTTTCACGCCCAGCGGTGGCCCGCCGGCCTACCTAGACAATCTGACCACCGGGCGATTCGTGCGGCACCAGATTCCGGGTATCGAGGGTGGCGACTTCCAGCCGTATGCGGTTCCAGTCGGCCGCTGGCTTGTCTACGTGGGCAACGGAACCGCCGTCATCCGTGCCAGCCTCGAAGGCAGGCCGCGGGTGCTCGGGAAGACGCCGTTCTTCGCAAGGTCAGCGACACCTGGCCAGATCTGGCTTGAGTACTTCCGCGGCGGCGTGCTAGGGCGGGGCCCGGTCAGCGTCCGGTCCGTGCCAGTTGCCGGCGGCCGGCTCGGCCCGAAGATCATGTTGCCAGCGGGGGCTTCGCTGATCGAGGGAACGGACGGAGGGCTGCTGCTGGAGGTGCGGCAGGGCCTGAATTACGGCCTGGCGCTGTGGAAACCCGGCGCGGCGCTGCGGTGGCTGCCCCATTCCCGGTTCTCCGACTATGGGCTCGCAGCCGACGCCCGGCTGGTCGCCTACGGCACCGGATGCAAGATCGATGTGACGGCGCTGCATGCGAAAAACGACCCGAACATGGGCTATAACCTCTGCAGATTGCTGCGGATCCTGAACGTGGTCACCGGCAGGCTGGTCTCGCTCAAAATGCCGCCTGGTACCGCCGGATGGGTTCCCGACGGTTTCTACCGGGGCGAGCCAATCGCGCCAGGCAACGGGACGATCGCCGCGGAAACGAAGCTCCGTCCGACCAGCCAGGGCAGCGAGAGGCTCTATGTCATAGGCCTCAGCGGCCCTCGCCCCCGGCGCACGCCAGTCCCGTCGGCTGCGCTCGTCGACGCGAGCGTGGCGTGGTCTGCTGAGGGCTCGTGGCTGCTGTACCAGGGGCCCGGCGGGCACATGTGGGCCTATCAGCCGAGCACCGCGGAAGTGCGGTCGGCCAGGACGCCGTGCTGCAGTTACACCGTGCTGGCCACTTTTAAGAGTCCGCCGAGTTCATGAACGCCTGGCAACCCCGTCCGGCCGGGGACGGGCACGACCTGCTGGCGGAGTTCAACGTTCTGGCCGGCGACGAGGCCGGCCGGGCGCTGCTGCAGTGCTGCGCGTCGGAACGCTGGGCCGAGGCCGTCGCGGCCGGCCGGCCGTACCCTTCCTTCGCTGACTTGCTGCGGCGGTCCGACGCGGCCGTTGCCCTGCTGGAGCCCGCCGATTTGCGTGCCGCACTAGCCGGGCATCCGAGGATCGGCGAACGGGCCGTCACCCGGGCGGACAACGCCGGGGCGGCGGATAGCGCCGGGGCGGCGGATAGCGCCGGGGCGGCGGATAGCGCCGGGGCGGCGGATAGCGCCGGGGCGGCGGATAGC
>DATGVY010000566.1:0-2627 GCA_035299845.1 Streptosporangiaceae bacterium | reverse complement strand
CCCCGGCCACAGCAGCGTGACGGCCGTGACCACCACGAAGGCCTCGCTGATGACGGCTGCGACCCAGGCCCCTGCCGCCGCACCCAGCAAGGACCGCACCCATAGCCACGATCGCCGCCAGAGGCACGAATCGCGGAGCAGGCGAACCGTAACGACCGGCCGTAGCGCGCGGGAGCGGGCCGGGAAAAGCGGGCCCGGATGCATCCACCGGCATTTTCGCCTCCCAAAGCACGAACGAGGCTAATGGACCTCATGGGCAGGCGGCAATGGCGCGGCTGCGTCCGCTGGGACGCTCAGGCTTCCTCTTCGGGCTGGCCGCTCTCGCCGAACACCACCTGAATCGTCCGTTCGCCGGCGCCACGCACGATGTTCAGCTCGAGAGTGCCGCCGGGTGCCGCCTGGAGCGTGTCGAACAGGTCGTCGACGCTGCGGGCCGGCCGGCCTGCAGCCGCCACGATCAGGTCGCCCTGTGCGAGGCCGGCGCGTTCGGCCGGGCTGCCTTCTGTCACCTCGCGGATGAGCAGGCCCTCGGTGTCGGGCAGGCCCACGGCGCGCCGGAGCCGCCTTGCCACGTGGCCGGGAGCGATGGCAATGCCAAGCCGCGGCGGCGCCGCGGACTCTCCGCGGGCGAGCGTGGCGGCCCGGCCGCGGAGCGCCTCGTCGGCGGGTATGGCCAGGTAGAAGCCCTCGCCGAGGCGGTTTGTGTTGATACCGAGCAGCTGTCCCCCCGCGTCCAGGACCGGGCCACCCGACGAGCCGGGCAGCAGCGGAGCGGTGTGCTCGAGGCTGCCGGTGATGCGGCGGCCGCGCGGGCCGCGGAAGGCCCGCTCGAGGCCGGAGACGAATCCGAACGTCACCCGCAGCCCACGCCCACCCGGGTTGGCCAAGGCGAAGACCGGTGTCCCGATGCCGGCGGAAGCGCCGGTGGCCCACGGGAGCGCCGGGGCCCCGCCCGTGTCCACGTCGATGACGGCGAGGTCGCCGTCGATGTCGTGCCCGGCCACGCTCCCCTCGGCGGTGCGCCCGTCGGCGAAGGTGACCACTACCTGATCGCCGCGTACGTTGTGCGCGTTGGTCAGCACCCGCCCCTCGCCGAGCACGATGCCGGAGCCGATGCCCCACCGCTGCCCGATGCCCACGACCGAGGAGCCCGCGCCCTCAACCAGCCGCCTGATGTTTCCTTGGATCTCGTCGAGGATTGCCATCGCCGCCCATGCCTCCTATAGGTAGTGACTTGCAAGTTACTACCTACCACTCGGATGTCAAGTCGGCGGCTAACATCGGTGCATGGCCGAACGGGAGCACGCATCGTCGCCGCTCGCCGAGGCGCTGACCAGGGTCGGCGACCGGTGGACACTGCTCCTGGTGGAGGCGCTGCTCACCGGGCCGCGCCGGTTCAACGATCTCCTCGGCCAGATCCCGGGTATCGCCGCGAACATCCTCTCCGAGCGCCTCAAGCGGCTCGAGCGGGAAGGACTGCTCATAGCCCGGCCCTACTCCGAACGGCCGCCGCGGGCCGCATACGAGCTGACCGCCGAGGGCAAGGACCTCGCTGGTGCGCTCCGCCTCCTCGCGCACTGGGGGGCCGGGCACGCCGACCCGTCCCAAGCACCACGCCACCCCGCGTGCGGCACCCCAATCGAGGCCCGGTGGTACTGCCCGACCTGCGACGTTCTCGTCGATGACGAGTCGCGGCACGCCGAGGCGCGCTTCGTGTAGGTGCTGGGCGGCGGGGCCGGTGATCTGCTTGGCCGACGCAGGCTGCTGGTCGCGGGATCGCCCTCAGCCGGCCGGAATGTGTCAGGCGAACATTTCCGACTGCACCTCCGCGTCCACCCTGCTGCAGATCACAGCGGGCGCAGAGACTTGATGTTATGAAGATGCGCCGGTGCCGGCCGGACTCGGTTCTGGTGCCGTGGCTGCGGAGGCGGTCATGCTGATGGTCCGTCTCCGGGTCACCCTCTGGATGATCACTGCGATGGTCCATAGCGGTGGCAGCAGCACGAACACCACGAGGATCGCCCACTGGGCGGGGTGTTTCGCGAGGCTGGGGACAGCGGTCTTCTCCAGCCACGGAAACAGGTGATCGCGCAGCACCGGAATGTAGGCGGCGGCGGCGAGCGCGGCGCCCGCGGCGACGGTGACGATAGCCAGCGCCAGCACGATCCGGCGGGCAGCGCCCACCGCGACAATCAGCAGGCCGGCCAGCACCGCCACCAGCCCGGCGGCGCTGAGCACGTTGACGGTGCTGGTGCTGGCGAGCACGCCGAGCGCGATAAGGGCAAGCCCGGCGAACAGCGGATAGCGCGCCGCCGGGCCGATGCTGGTCACCCGGTAGGCGAGCGAGGTCACGGTCCGCGCGCCGGTGAGCACCGGGCGCAGGAAGCCGGGCATGGCCTTGCCTATATCGACCGCTTTCACCGCCACGGCCGCTGTGCGGGTGACGGTCCGGGTGAACAGGGCGCTGCCTATCTCGCTGGCGATCTTCTCCGCTGGTACCTGGCACGCGCGCACGACCTCGGCGGCCTTCGCGTCCGGCACCACGGGATATGAGCCGCCCGCCGCTGCGCCGACCGCGTTGCGGTAGGCGGAGACGAACGCGCGGGCCGCGGCCTCTTCGGCGCCGG
>DATGVY010000565.1:0-4959 GCA_035299845.1 Streptosporangiaceae bacterium | reverse complement strand
TGGCGCTTGCCGACGCGCTGCGGCGCGCCGATCACCGGATAGTCGTCACCTGCCTGGGCACCGAGCGTGGCCTGGAGACCCGGCTGGTCCCGAATCGCGGCTATGACCTGGCCCTGATCCCCGCGGTCCCGCTTCCGCGCTCCATCACGCCGCGGCTGCTCTCGGTGCCGGGGCGGCTCGTCGATGCCATCGGAGCGGCAGCCGCGGCTCTTGACCAATGCGAGGCCGAAGTGCTCGTCGGCTTCGGCGGCTACGTGGCCACTCCGGCCTATCTGGCGGCGAAGCGCCGTGGCGTGCCGATCGTGGTGCACGAGGCGAACTCCCGCCCCGGCCTGGCCAACAGGCTGGGCGCCCGGCTGACCAGGCATGTCTTCACCGGTCAGCCGGGCACCAGGCTGGCCCACGCGACCTGCATCGGCATCCCGATCCGCCGCGAGATATCCGGGCTTGACCGGCTCGCGCTCAGCGACAAGGCGCGCGCGCACTTCGGCCTGCGCCCGGACCTGCCCGTGCTGCTCGTGACCGGCGGCTCGCAGGGCGCCAGGTCACTGAACCGCGCGGTACTCGGCGCGGCCGCCTGGATGAGGGAGTCAGCTGTGCAGGTACTGCACATCGTCGGGCCGCGGGCAGACATCGAGCCCGCCCCGTCGTCGCCGGACGCGCCCTACGTGACGCTTCCCTACGTCGACCGGATGGATCTGGCGTACGCGGCCGCGGACTTCGCGCTTGTCCGCGGCGGTGCGATGACCTGCGCGGAGCTCACCGCGGTCGGCCTGCCAGCGGTGTACGTCCCGCTGCCGCACGGCAACGGGGAGCAGCGGCTGAACGCGGCGCCGATCGAGCAGGCTGGCGGCGGCCTCATCGTGAACGACGCGGACCTGACCGTGGCCTGGATCCGCGACACGCTGCTGCCGGTGCTGCTTGACCCGGAACTTGTCGCCGCCATGTCGGAGGCGGCAGCGGATATGGGCCGCGGGGATGCCGACCGGCGGCTGGCGGCGGCGGTGCTGCGCGTGATGGATGGCGGGCGCGGGCCTGGCCGCCGCCGGGCCTGAAATTGCCAGCACGCAAGAGCCAGCACAGAAGAGCCAGCAGTGAAGAGCCAGCAGTGAAGAGCCAGCACGGAGGAGCTAGCACGGAGGAGCCAGCACAGAATCGCCAGCACAGAATCGCCAGGACAGGGAGAGATGCCAGATGGGGCTGGTGACGCCCGCTGACCCGGTACCGGTAGGTGAGCTTGGCCGGGTACATTTCGCCGGAATCGGCGGCGCCGGCATGTCCGGGATCGCCCGCATCCTGCTGGCCAGCGGCACCGCGGTGTCCGGCAGCGACGCGGCGCCATCGGAGCTGCTCGGCGAGCTTTCCGCGCTCGGCGCCGACATCCACCTTGGCCACGCGGCCGCCAACGTGGCCGCCGCGGACACCCTGGTCGTATCCACCGCCATCAGGCCGGACAATCCGGAACTCGCCGAGGCGCGCAGGCGGGGCATCCGGGTGCTGCACCGGGCGACGGCCCTCGCGTCGGCAATGCTCGGCAAGCGGGGGATCGCCGTCGCCGGGACGCACGGCAAGACGACGACCACCTCGATGCTCACCACTATCCTGCGCAGCTGCGGGGCCGATCCGTCCTACGTCATCGGCGGCATCCTGGCTGAGACCGGGCTCGGGGCCGCCGCCGGCACCGGCGAGGCTTTCATCGCCGAGGCCGACGAGAGCGACGGGTCATTCCTGATGCTGTCCCCGCACGCGGCCGTCGTGACCTGCATCGAGGCTGATCACCTGGACAATTACCAGAACCTGGCCGAGATCGAGGCGAGCTTCCTGGCCTTCGCGCGCCAGATCGAGGCCGGCGGGCTGCTGGTGACCTGCGCCGACGACCCGGGCGCCAGCGCGCTGGCGGCAGCCGCCAGCTGCCTCCCGGTGCGAGTGCGGACCTACGGCGCGGCTGACGGCGCGGACTACCGCGTCACCGGCGTGATCCCGCGCGGCATGGCCACGCTGCTGACCGTGACGCCGGGGCCGCGCGCTCCGCTCGATGCCCCCGGCGGCCTCCCGGTGGAGATTGGCGTGCCGGGCCGGCACAATGCCCTGAACGCCGCGGCTGCGCTCGCCACCGCCGTCGAGCTCGGCTACCCCGCTCACCAGGTGATCGGCGGACTGGCGGCGTACCGCGGCGCGCGCCGCCGGATGGAGCTCAAGGGCGAGGCGGACGGAGTGCGGGTACTCGACAGCTACGCGCACCACCCGACGGAGCTGGCCGCCGACCTGACGGCGGCCAGGGACGTGGCAGCCGGCGGCCGGGTCATTGCCGTCTTCCAGCCGCACCTCTACAGCCGTACCCGGATGTTCGCGGCCGAGTTCGCGGCGGCGCTCGGCCTGGCCGACGAGGCGATCGTGCTCGATGTGTACGCGGCCAGGGAGGATCCGGAACCCGGCGTGACAGGGAACCTGGTGGCGGCGGCCGTGCCCGGCGGCGCACTCTACCTGGCCGACCGCGCCGAGGCGCCCGCGGCCGCCGCCGGCCTGGCGAAGCCGGGCGATCTCGTGCTGACCATGGGCGCGGGAGACGTGACCGCCCTCGGCCCGCTGATCGTGGCGGCGCTGAGCGCCCGGGCGGGCGGGAACCGGTGATCCGCCACCGCGGCGCGGCGCCAGGTGCGGCTGCTTCGCCCGCCGGGGGCGCGCCGGGCGCGGGATCACCCGGTACTGCGCCCGGTGCCGGTGAGCCGGATGGTCCCGGCCCCGGCGCCACTGAGCCCGGCGGTTCCGGCCCCGGCGGCGCCGTGTCAGGCGCCGCCGCGCGGCGGCGCAGGTCGGATCCCTGGAAGACGGCGTTCTTCGCGCTCGGGGCCGTGGCGATCCTGGCCGGGGTGGCCTGGGCCCTGCTCGGCTCTAAGTTCCTTGTCGTCCGCTCGGTGGAAGTCACCGGCCCCGCTGCCGTGTCGCGGACCGCGGTAGTCGCTGCCGCTGGCATCCGGCTGGGCACTCCGCTCATCCGGGTCGACCCGGCGGCGGTGGCCCGCCGGGTGGAGCGCCTTACCCTGGTGCGGTCGGCCCAGGTCCGCAGGGAGTGGCCGGACAGGATAGTGATCTCGGTTCAGGAGCGAACGGCCGTGCTCGCGGTGGCCAGCGGCGGCGGCTACGAGGTCATCGACAAGTTCGGCGTGGTCCTGCGGCAGGCGGCTAGCCGGCCGGCCGGCCTGCCCGTCCTTCATACGCCCGCCGCGGCGGGGCCCGCATCGCTGCGCGGCAGCCCGGCAGTGCTGGCCGCGGCAACGGTCCTGCGGGAACTGCCCGCCCGGCTTGCCCGTTCTGTCCGGGCCATCGACGCGCCGGCTGCCGACGCGGTGACGCTCCGGCTCCGCGGCGGCGTGCGCATTGCCTGGGGCGGCACCGGCCAGCCCGCTGTCAAGTCAAGGGAACTCGCGATCCTCATGCGCGGGCATGCGCGCTACTACGACGTCAGTGATCCGCAGACGGCCGTGACCGGGAGGTGAGCTGCGATGCTGCGACACGCCGGGCCGCTCGGCGCCCGGTTAGTTGACCCCGGTGTCGGACGACCCTACTGTCCGTATCAGTCGGCAGCTTGACATAACTCTAAATCTCAACTTGAGGGTGAGAGTTGATGCGCTGAAACTGCGGAACGTGCCCGGCCGATGCTATGGGGGCGTATTTCGGAAAACTGCTCAATAGGAAGTTCCCTGAGCTTGACAGGCAACTAGCTAAAGCAGCGGGCGGAAACTCGATAGACGCAAACGAGCGGAAAGGTTCCTCCTCGTGGCAGCACCGCAGAACTACCTGGCGGTCATCAAGGTCGTCGGTATCGGCGGGGGCGGCGTCAATGCCGTTAACCGGATGATCGACGAGGGGCTCAAGGGCGTTGAGTTCATAGCCATCAACACGGACGCCCAGGCGCTGCTGATGAGCGACGCGGACGTCAAGCTCGACGTCGGCCGGGAACTCACCCGCGGGCTCGGCGCCGGCGCCAACCCGGACATCGGCAGCAAGGCCGCCGAAGACCATCGCGAGGACATCGAGGAAGTCCTCAAAGGGGCCGACATGGTCTTCGTCACCGCCGGCGAGGGCGGCGGTACCGGCACCGGCGGGGCACCCGTGGTCGCGAGCGTCGCCCGCTCGCTCGGCGCGCTCACGATCGGCGTGGTCACCAGGCCGTTCGGTTTTGAGGGAAAGCGGCGGGCCGCGCAGGCTGACCTGGGCATCGAGCGTCTCCGCGAGGAGGTGGACACGCTCATCGTCATACCGAACGACCGGCTCCTGTCCATCTCGGACCGGCACGTCAGCGTTCTCGACGCGTTCAAGGCCGCAGACCAGGTCCTGCTGTCCGGCGTGCAGGGGATCACCGACCTGATTACCACTCCTGGACTGATCAACCTGGACTTCGCCGACGTGAAGTCGGTCATGTCGGGTGCAGGCTCCGCGCTGATGGGCATTGGCTCGGCTCGCGGTGACGACCGTTCCGTTGCCGCGGCCGAGATGGCGATCTCCAGCCCGCTGCTTGAGGCCAGCATCGACGGCGCTCATGGCGTGCTGCTGTCGATCCAGGGCGGCTCTGACCTCGGCCTTTTCGAGATCAACGAGGCCGCGCAGCTTGTCGCGAACTCCGCCGCCCCCGATGCGAACATCATCTTCGGCGCGGTCATCGATGATGCCCTGGGCGATGAGGTAAGGGTCACGGTCATCGCGGCCGGGTTCGACGAGAGCAGGATCGCCAGGCCGCGCGCCGGGCGCGCGATAGCCGCTCAGGGCGCTGCGGCCGGGTCTGACGGATACAGTGCCACCGGAGGCTGGCGCTCCGCCGCGTTTCCTGATCAACCGGATACTGCGCACGGCACGGCTGAGACGCAGGCCGCCGGCGAGGGGCCAGCGGACATGACCGGGCCGGCCGGCCCCCCGGCGGACGGGCTGGCTGCGCCGGCCGTGGCTGGCGAGCAGTCCTAT
>DATGVY010000564.1:0-3521 GCA_035299845.1 Streptosporangiaceae bacterium | reverse complement strand
GCCGACGGAGCCGACCAGATCTTCGCCCGTGCTGTCCTCGACCTTGGCGGGGAGATCGAGGCAGTCGTTCCTGCGCAGAAATACCGGGATGAGCTGCCAGGGCACGCACACGCGGAGTATGACCGGCTACTGGCCAGGGCCGTTGCCGTGCACAGGCTGCCGTTCACCGAGTCGACGGCGGAGGCACATATGGCCGCCAGCGGATTCATGATCAACAAGTCTGATGAGCTGTATGCGGTCTGGGACGGACAGCCCGCGCGTGGCTACGGCGGGACCGCCGATGTGGTTGCCTATGCACGCAAGCGTGACATGCCGATCCTGGTGATCTGGCCAGCCGGCGCGCAGCGCAGCTGACGTGCTCCATGCCCTAGCCGTCGCCGCAGGTGCCTGACCCCACCTTCAAACAGGCCGCCACCGGGCGGAGAAATGTCCGGGTCGTCTTGGCGGTATCGGTCCGCTCGGAGCAGGCCGCCCACAGAAGGGCCGGAATATCAGCCGAGCCAGAGGACAGTGCCGGTGCTTGCTAGTCGGGTTCGGCGCTGATCGTAGTCGGGGAGGGTGCGTTCGACGGTGGCCCAGAAGGCAGGGGTGTGGCGCGGCTGGCCAGGACCGTGCGAGCTCACCAGCCGAGCTCGCGGAGCCGGTCGTCGTCGATGCCGAAGTGGTGGGCGACCTCATGGACAACGGTACGGCGCACCTGCTCGGCGACTTCTCCCTCCGTGCGGCAGACCGCACAGATCGCCTGGCGGTAGATGGTGATCCGGTCGGGCAGCACCCCGGCGTAATACGATGTCCGGCTCGTCAACGGGACTCCTTGATAGAGCCCGAGCAGGCCAGGAGGACCCGCATCGTCCTGCACCGTGACGGCCACGTTGCGCATCAGCCGGCCGAGGTCATCGGGCAGGCTATCCAGGGCCATGACGACCATCTCTTCGAACCGGCCGGGTTCGACCTCGATCACAGGCCCATTGTCGCCCCTGACGGAGCGCTGCTTGTCCAGCTAGTGCCATGGGCGCTGCGACGGTACCTGGCGGCAGGCCACGGGCAGGCCGGCCACGGGGGCGGCAGGCCACGGGGGCGGCAGGCCACGGGGGCGGCAGGCCCGGCAGCGTCAGCCCGCGAGCAGCCGCTGCACCCTGGCCAATGTCTCCAGGAAATTGGCCTCGGACGTGACCTCCTGCGCCTCGCGCGGCGACAGCCAGCGCAGCGGCGCGTCCGGGCTCTCCGGCCGGGCTGCGCCGGGGGTCCGGGTGGCCAGGACGAACCGCACATCGGCGTGCTCGTGCGCCGGTTCGCTGCTGTCGGCCGGGACGCCGACGATCACCACATGCCGGACCTGCGCGTCCGGCCACGGCACCAGGTCCGTCAGGCCGGTCTCCTCGCCGGCCTCCCGCAGCGCGATGGCCAGCGGGTCGCCCTCACCCGGATCGGCGTGCCCGCCGACCTGCAGCCAGGCCTGCTGGCGCTGGTGCCAGCGCAGCAGTACCCGGCCGCTGGCGGGGTGCACGATCAGCGCGGACGCGGTGAGGTGCAAGGGAGCCGAGCGCAGCCATGGGTCATCGGCGGTTTCCGCCAGCGCGCGTACCCGCGCGACGTCGGCCGCCTCGGCCTCGCCCTCCGGGCGGTAGCGGCCGAGCGCATCGGGGAGCGGGCGACGGAGGGAACACATGAACGACCTGATACTCCAGCGGCTCGGGATCGGGCTCAGCGGCGGGCGGACGCAGGCATCAGGCTAGCGGCCGGAGATGTCACTTGCCGTCGTCACTGCTGGCTTCCCTCCTGGCCGGCGCCTGGCCGACAAAGAACATTACGCCCGGGTCCGCCGAGTTCCTCATCCGCGATCCCGCCGCCGGGCCGCACGGGTGGCAGCTCGCGGTCGCGCCCTGGCGCCGGGCGGGGTTAAATCGCAAGCAGAATGCCCTTTCGCCCGCCAACGGGAGCAGCCGTGACGTCCGTGACCGACCTGGACCTGCCCGCCTTCGACAACATGGCCGCCGACCTGACCGGGGACGTCTACCACCAGCGGCTCGCCGACGTGCGCAGGCAGGGCTGGCTGGCCAGGTCGCCGCTGTCGGTCGTGGTGCTCGACCGCGAGTCCGGCGAGTTCTTCCTGCGCTCGAAGGCGACCGCATTCCCCGGCCGGGAGATCGCCGACCTTTTCGGCGTCACCGGCGGGCGGCTGCGCGAGCAGATCGACGCGAACATCCTGAACCTCACCGGCGCGCACCACCGGCGGCTGCGGGCCCTGGTCGGGCCGTCGTTCAGCCCGCGGGCCGCCGACAGCTGGCGTCCGGTGATGCGGGAATTCCTGGCCGAGCTTTGGTCGGCCATCGAACCAGCCGCGACCTGCGAGTTCGTCGCCGCGGTCGCCAAGCCCTACCCGTCGCTGACCATATCGGCCGTGCTCGGCGCGCCGCGCGAGGACGCGCCGCGACTGCACGAGTGGTCAGGCTGGGTGCAGCGGCAGTTCGACATCCGGGCCCTGGCGAGCGAGCTGGCCCGGATCGAGCGCGCGACGACGGAGGTCTACGACTACGTCGAGGCGCTGCTGAAGCGGCGGCCCGACGAGCCCTCGGACGACCTGATCAGCGGCCTGCTTGCGGCCGAGGCCCAGGGGGACCGGCTGTCCCACAGCGAGTGCGTCAACCTGGTGCTGAACGTGATCGCCGGCGGCATCGACACGACGCAGAGCCAGCTAGCGCACGCGCTGCGGCTCTTCGCCCTGCATCCGGGCCAGTGGGCGCTACTGGCTCAGCGGCCGGAACTGGCCGCGCAGGCCGTCAGCGAGGTGCTCAGGTTCGAGCCGATCACGCCTTTCACCGCCCGGCTCTGCGTCCAGGAGGTGGAGCACCGCGGCGTCGTCTTCCCGGCTGGCACGATCGTGGCGATCTGCGCCGAGCGGGCCAACCGCGAGCCTGCCGCGGGCGCGGCGGCCGACGGCGATCAGGCCGACGGCGAGCGCTTCGATATCACGGTCAGCCGCGAGGACCGGCTGCTGACCTTCGGTGCCGGACCGCATTACTGCCTCGGCGCCAACCTCGCGCGCGCGGAACTGGAGGAGGCGCTGACGTTCCTCGCACCGCGCATGCCCGGTCTCGCCCTGGACGGTGTGCCGGAACTGGGCGGCGTGGACGGCATCTACGGAATCGACGCGCTCCCGCTGCGCTGGACCGCTGCCCGCAGGCCCAGCGATGTCACGCCCGGCACACCCGCACCAGCATGACGGCAACCAGAACGCGAAGGCCCGTTCAGTATGGGTAGTGGCAGCACCCGGCAACCGAGGACAACCAAGATTTTTAACGCAGCCTCCGACCGCAACTGCCGTTCGCCGGCCGGCCAGTTACCGGCCGGCCGGGAAGAGCGGCATCGTCACGAGAAGCTTTCTGAGTCACTGACGTCTGCAGTACGGCCGGCCGCGCGGCGCGCCTTCGCGCTGCGGGGCAAGGTGGTCCACGCCGACATCGACCCGGCCGAGATCGATTACTACGGAGGATCCGGCATGTCAGGGCGTGTCGGATCCT
>DATGVY010000563.1:0-4161 GCA_035299845.1 Streptosporangiaceae bacterium | reverse complement strand
AACGCGCGGGTGCACGGCAGCACCCGGCAGGTGCCCGCGGTGGTGTTCGCCGCGCAGGAGGCGCCGTGCCTGCTGCCGGCCCCCGCCGGGCGCTACCAGGTGCCGTACTGGGCGCAGGTGAAAGTCCACGTCGATTACCACCTGTTGACTGAACTAGCAGAGATATTTCCGCAGGTCACATGCTCTATTGCCGCCTGGCGCGCTATGGTCGCTGACCGTGATCGAGGACGGGGATGCGACGCGGGACCTGGCCGGGCTGGTGGTGCCCGCTGCGGGTTCGCTGCTGGAGACCGGCAGCCAGTGGGAGCCATACCGGCTCGTCGGCCCGGACGGCGCTGCGGTGAGCGCGGTCTCCGACTGGTTCGGGGACCTGCAGGCTGCGGGCCGGTCGGCGGCCACGCTGCGCTCATACGGCATGGACCTGCTGCGGTGGTTCAGGTTCATCTGGGCAGCCGGAACCGGGTGGGACCGGGCGACCCGCGACGAGGCACGTGATTTCAGCCGCTGGCTGATCATCGCCGGCAAGGGGCCGGGGAAGCCGTATTCGGCATCGGTGCGCGCGCACAGCGAGACGGTGCTCCGCGGCTTCTACGACTTCCATCTCGAGGCCGGGACCGGACCGATCATGAACCCGTTCCCGCTGAGCCGGCCGCGGCGCAGCGGACGGGCGAACGCGCACCACAATCCGATGGAGCCCTACCGGGACCAGAAGGCGGGCCGCTACCGGCCGAAGGCGCCCAGGCGGGTGCCGCGCAGCGTCCCGGATGACGAGTTCAACGAGATCTTCGCGAGGCTGGGCTCTAACCGGGGCCGGGCGCTGGTCGCGTTCTACGTCTCGACCGGCGCCCGCGCCTCGGAGCTGCTGTCGGTGACCCAGGGCAGGGTGCATCCCGGGCGGCAGGTGATCGCCGTGGTCCGCAAGGGCACCGGCGAGGTGCAGGAAATCCCGGCGTCCACCGACGCGTTCGTCTGGCTGCGCCTCTACCAGGCCGAGATGGAAGGGCTCGTTCCCCGCGGCGGGCGCCAGCCGCTGTGGTGGACGCTGCGCAGGCCGTTCCGGCCGCTGACCTATCATGCCGCGCACCGGATGTTCGAGCGTGCCGCCGCGGACGCCGGGTCTGCGGCCACCCTGCACGCGCTGCGGCATACGGCGGCCTACCGGATGGCCGAGGACCCGTCGCTTCCGCTGACCGACGTCCAGGCCGTACTTGGGCATGCACGGCTCACGACCACGCAGATTTATACGACGCCCCGCAAGGAAGACGTGATCCGCCGGGTCCTGGCCCATCACGCGGAGCAGGTCCGCCAGGCCGCCGGGCGCCGGGCGCCGGTCCCGGCGCCCGGCTACCGGCCGGAGACGATGGACGTGCTGTTCGGCAGGGACGCACGGTGACCGCGGTCCTGGCTGGCACGCTGGAAGCTCCCGTCTCCCGAATCGACGGCAGTGCCGGGAAGCCGCCGGCCGAACGCTATCCCGCCCGTCCGGCAGAGGCTTCCTGGCCTGCGACCTGCCAGGGCCGCGGCCAGGTGATGGACCTGGTCGGCACCGCCTCCTCGGCCCTGCCGGAATCCCGGGTCCAGGCCAGCCGCCGCCGCGGGCTGCCGCTGCTGCTGGACTGGCTGGAAGGACAGCCGGGGCAGACATGGCAGGACCGGTGGCTTGCCAGCGGCGCCGACGACGCCCGCGGGCAGTGGGCCGGCCTGCCTGCTCGCTGGCTCCGGGGCCGGGGCCTGCATTCGCCGTCGCGGCTGGAGCTGATGACAAGCTCCCTGCTCGTCCTGGTCGGCGCCGATGTCATCCGCCCGTCGCTGGGATGGCTGCTGACCGGCGGCAGGAAACGCAAGCTCGCCAGGAACATGATCCAGTCCCGTGACCCGGAGGGCTTCGCCCGGCTGTCACGGGCATGCGACGACGACCCGGGCATCACCCCGCACGCCCAGTCGCACGTGCTGTTCCGGGCCGCAGTCATCATCGCCGCCAAGGGCGGCACCATCGCCGGCATCACCATCGGCGACGTGCTGGAGATCCTCAGCGCCGAAGCCGGTCTGCGCGGGAAGCAGCCGTCCGGGCCGGCGACCTTCCGGGCACTGCGGGAGGCCGGCATCTTCGGCGACGGCATCCCCACGCTGCGGGAGATCCGCGACACCGGGCAGCGCACCGTCGGGGAACTCGTCGACCGCTACCCCCTCGCATGCCGGCCCGTCCGCGACCTCATCGTGGACTACCTGCGGGAACGGCAGCCCTCGATCGACTACGTCACGCTGTCGAACCGGGCCTGCGAGCTCGCCAGGTGCTTCTGGGCCGACCTGGAGCAGCATCATCCCGGCATCGGCTCGCTGCGGCTGTCCCGGGAGACGGCGGCCGCCTGGAAACAGCGGCTGCGGACCCGCGCCAAGACGGTCACCGCCGGCGGGAGGAAGACCGTCGTCGAGGTCGAGCGGCTCAGCTACCTCGACGTGCTGTCCGGCGTCCGGTCGTTCTACCTGGACCTGGCCGAATGGGCCCTGGAGGATCCCGCACGCTGGGGACCGTGGGTGGCCCCCTGCCCGGTCAGCGCCGATGACCTGGACCGCCGCAAGGCCGTCCGCCGCCGCAAGGCCAGGATGGACGCCCGCACCCGGGACCGCCTGCCTGTCCTGCCTGTCCTGGTCCGTGCCGCTGACCAGTGGCGCAAGGACGCCGCTGCCCTGCTCGACGCGGGCCGGCAAGCCCGGCCGGGCGAGAAGTTCACCGCGGCCGGCCAGACGCTCATCCGGTCGGTCCGGCCGCACGCCGCACCCGGCAACATCTGGGCGCAGGAACAGGCCGGCGGCAGGCACCGGTTCCTCAACCTCGAGGAAGAGCACGCGTTCTGGGCATGGGCGGCCATCGAGGTCCTCCGCATGACCGGCTGCCGGGCCGAGGAGCTGACAGACCTCAGCCATCACAGTCTGGTCCAGTACCGGCTGCCCGGCACCGGCGAGCTAGTCCCGCTCCTGCAGATCGCGCCTTCGAAGACTGATATGGAACGTCTTATCCTCGTCAGCCCGGAGCTTGCCGACGCGCTGAGCGCCGTCATCTGCCGGGTCCGCGGCCAGGACGGGACCGTGCCCCTGGTCCGTGCCCGCGACCAGCATGAGCTGATCTGGCTGCCTCCGTCGCCGCTGCTGTTCCAGCGGCGGGTCCGGACCGAGAACCACGCGTTCACCGGGTCCCTGATCGCGAGCCTGCTCGATGAGGCGCTGGCCCGCACCGGGCTGACCGACCCCGCCGACGGCGGGCCGCTGCGTTATACGCCCCACGATTTCCGGAGAATCTTTATCACGGACGCCATCCTGAACGGCCTGCCGCCGCACATTGCCCAGGTCATTGCCGGTCATCAGGACATCAGCGTCACGATGGGCTATAAGGCCGTCTACCCGCAGGAGGCCATCGAGGCACACCGGGCGTTCATCGCCCGCCGGCGCGCTACCCGGCCCAGCGAGGAATACCGCACCCCGACCGACGAGGAGTGGGACGCCTTCCTCGCCCACTTCGAGAAACGCAAGGTATCCGTCGGCACCTGCGCCCGCGCATTCGGGACGCCTTGCATCCACGAGCACGCTTGTGTCAGGTGCTCACTCCTGAGGCCGGACCCCGCTCAGCGCGCCCGCCTGGAGGAAATCCGGGTCAATCTGCGCGACCGGATCGCCGAGGCCGAGCGGGAAGGCTGGCTCGGCGAAGTCGAGGGACTGAAGGTCAGCCTCGCCGGAGCCGAGGGCAAGCTCGCCCAGACCGACGCAGCCCTCCAGCGCAAGGCCGACGCGGTCCAGCTCGGCATGCCCGCATTCCCCGACATCGCAGGCCGCTCCGTCACCACCCCGCCCACTGCGAAAGGAAACCCGTGACCAGCACCAGCTCCCGCCAGCTCGGCGAGGCCCTGCGCGCCGCCGCCAACGGCATCCATCACCTCGAAGCCGGGACCGGCCTGCTGATCGACTGCGGCAGATGGCTGGACCGCGAGGACTTCACTGGCCGGTTCATCACCACCGGCACCAGCATCAGCGACGGTGTCACCATCCTGGCCAGCACCGACTGGGAAGCCGCCATCACCGCCCTGCATGCTGGCGAACTTCCGTCGAGCAGCGGGGAACGGCGGATGCTCCTCCTGGCCGCCAGCATCGCCGGCGGAATCCCGGTCA
>DATGVY010000562.1:0-19906 GCA_035299845.1 Streptosporangiaceae bacterium | reverse complement strand
CCGCGACCGCTCCCGCGGCAACGACCGCGCTCGCCGCCGCGAGCAGCTTGTTCCGGTACTTGCGCATAACGGGTTCCTTTCCGTTGGCAATGCTGGATGACGCCGCTCCGGTTGAGCGCACCGCCCGCACCGCGTGGGATCGGGCCTCCGCCCCCCTCTGCTTGCCGGGCGGGGCCGCTGTGTGTCTGACGTTCCGGGCCCGGCTTGGGTTGACACCGGACCTACGGACCCATCCACCGGCCCCTATCAATTGAGCACCTCGCCGGTACGATGCTGCCGCCGGAAGGAGGCAGCCCGATGATGCACGTGCTCATCCTGCGCTACACCGTGCCGATCGAAAGTGCAGAGCCGCATGTGCCGGACCATGCGGAGTACCTCCAGCGGCAGCACGCCGACGGGGTGTTCGTGCTGTCCGGGCAGGCAGTGCCGCCGGAGGACGGCGAGGTAATCGTGGCTACCGGCCTGGACCGGACGCAGATCGAGCAACTCGCGGCCACCGACCCGCTGGTAACGGCAGGCGTTGGCGCTTACGAGATCCTCACGATCCCTCCGGATCGCGCCCACCCGGACCTAGCGGACGTGCTGGGACTGCCGGCCGTGGCCGACACCGGCTGGGACGCTGAGTCCTTTCGCGCACTCAGCATCGGAAAGGGCGCGATGTTCCTGCTAGCCTCCCGGCCACTGGAGCCGGTATTGCAGCATGCCGGGCAGGCGCTGCTGGCCGAGCTTGCCGCCGCGAGCCCCGGCGCCGATTCAGCCGCCCGGCGCTGCGCCGAGGGTCTGGAGAGCCGGAGCTGGGAGGGCGACGACCAGCTCGCCCTGGAACTCCGGCATGCCCTCGGCGAGCCGGTGAGCGCCGGGGAATTCGGGGTCCCCAGATGGCCGCTGGACACCGTGCCGGTGAACCTGGCCGATCTCGCCGAGCACCTGGACGGTGACCCGAGCCAGGGCCACGGGCTAGTGGACCTGCAGGCTGGCATGGTCTGGCCGCCAGGGAGCGTGGACTACGACCCGCCACCCGAGATGGATGCGGAGTCGGACGACTACGACGAGGACCGATGGCTGTCCTTCTCCCCGGAGTCCGGCGAGGGCTACCGGGACATGCTGCGCTTCACCGACTACGTCAACCACGAGCAGCTGCGCCAGCGGCTCCTGGACGCCCTCGACGGCCGCGGTGCATTCCGCAGGTTCCGGGATGTCGTGCATAGCGCGCCAGAGGACGTCCTGACCCGGTGGCGCATCTACAGCCAGGAGCGCGAGCTCGGCCGCGCCCGAGCATGGCTCGCCTATCACGGCTACCGCTCCGTGCCCTGACATCGATCTCCCCGCCGCCGGCCACATCTCGGCGTACCGGCGGAACCAGCCCAGGTCGCCGCTGAGCCGCCCGGCAAATCGGTTGCCATCCGGGGGACCGTCTGCTGTACTCCGGGCAACAGCCGGTCGACCAGGGAGAGCGAAATGCGCGAGGCGTTCATGTCCGTTCAGAAGGTAATCGCTGCCTGTTCAGAGGACATGGTGCTTGGTGCGAACGTTGAACTTGGGGATCTTGGCGCATGTAGACGCCGGTAAGACCAGCCTGACCGAGCGGCTGCTCTTCGCCGCCGGTGTCATCGATGAGGTCGGCAGCGTCGATGACGGCAGCACCCAGACCGATTCCCTGGCGCTGGAGCGGCAGCGCGGCATTACGATCAAGTCCGCTGTCGTGTCGTTCGTCATCGATGACGTCATGGTCAACCTGATCGACACGCCCGGTCACCCAGATTTCATCGCTGAGGTAGAACGAGTGCTTGGCGTGCTCGATGGCGCCGTGCTGGTGATCTCCGCCGTTGAGGGTGTGCAGGCGCAGACCCGAGTGCTGATGCGGACGCTGCAGCGGCTGCACATTCCTGCCCTCATCTTTGTGAACAAGATCGACTGCTGTGGCGCGCACCACGAGCGCGTACTGCAGGGCATCTCCGCGAAGCTGACGCACTCGATTGTCCCGATGGGGTCGACGCGCGACCTTGGCACGCATAGCGCCGGTTTCGCGCCTTACGGCGCCGGTGATGCTGCCTTTACCACGAGGCTGGCCGATGTGCTTGCCGACCACGATGATGCGTTTCTGGCCGCGTACATCGACGACGAGACGGCGGTCTCATACCGCCAGCTCCGGGGCGAGCTTGCGGCGCAGGCCAGGCGGGGACTCGTGCATCCGGTGTTCTTCGGCTCGGCGATTACAGGTGCGGGCACCGATTCGCTGAGCGTCGGCATCACCGAGATGCTGCCTGCCACAGAAGGTAATGCGGATGGCCCCGTTTCTGGCACAGTTTTCAAGGTCGAACGGGGTCCGGCCGGGGAGAAGATCGCATATGTTCGCGTGTTCTCGGGAATCCTGCGAGTGCGAGATCGGCTGCAATTCGGCCGCCATCGCGAGGGTAAGATCACCGCGATCAGGGTCTTCGACCGCGGCTCGGCCGTCCAGCGTGCGTCGGTCACCGCCGGGCAGATCGGGAAGCTCTGGGGTCTCGGCAACATCCAGATTGGCGACATGCTCGGCGTATCGCCAACGACCTCGGCGCACCACTACTTCGCCCCGCCCACACTGGAGACGGTCGTCGTTCCCGCCCGGCCGGCCGACAAGAGTGCGCTACACGTCGCGCTCGCCCAGCTCGCCGAGCAGGACCCGCTGATCAACCTGCGGCAAGACGATGTTCGCCAGGAAATACTTGTCTCGCTCTACGGCGAGGTGCAGAAAGAAGTCATCCAGGCAACGCTGGCGAACGATTACGACATCGACGTCGGATTCCGCGAGACAACGACGATTTGCATTGAACGGCCCATCGGCACCGGTGTGGCAGTCGAGATAATCTGGACGGCGCCCAATCCATTCCTCGGCACGGTCGGGCTGCGAGTCGATCCGGCCGCGATCGATTCCGGCGTGCAGTTTCGGCTGGCGGTCGAGCTCGGGTCGATGCCGTTTTCGTTCATGAAGGCCGTGGAGGAAACCGTGCGGGAGACGCTGCGGCAGGGAATCTACGGATGGCAGGTCACCGACTGCACGGTCACCATGACGCACTCCGGCTATTGCAGTGTGTCGAGCACTGCAGGGGACTTCCGCAACCTGACGCCGCTGGTCTTGATGAGCGCGCTGAAGCAGGCCGGCACGAGGGTATATGAGCCGATGCACCGTTTCCGCCTCGAAGTCCCCGCAGACTTGCTGGGACCGATATTGCCCGTACTGGCACGGCTGTGCGCCGTTCCGCGGACATCGGCGGTGCGTGGTTCCTCGTGCACGCTGGAGGGAGACATTCCGGCTGCTCGGATGCACGATCTGCACCAGCAACTGCCGGCCCTGACTCGCGGCGAGGGCGTGCTGGACTGCGCCTTCGACCGCTACCAGCCGGTCCGCGGCACGATCCCGACCCGGCCGCGGTCGGACCACAATCCGCTCAACCGCAAGGAATACCTGCTGCACGTCGTGCGGGGGGTTGCCGGGCGCATGACCGCACGGTACGCAAGCTCATCAGCGACCGGGAGTACCGTCGGCCCGCAGTGCGCCAGCTCGTCGCCCGGATGGCCGGCGCAACGCTGAGTCACCGCCCCTTTCGGCTGGCCGGCGGCCTTCCCCGTCGGCAATCATCGCGGCACGACCGCTCGCGCCACGCGCTCGTCAACCTTTTACCGCGCCGCACCGTGCAAGGATTATGTGGCCGGCTGTGCGGGGACCGCGATGAGCGTGGGTGATCAGGGCGACGTCATCGGCGCGGAGGATGCGGCTGCGTCCTTCGAGTATTTCGTCGATGGCTCGTCGGCGCGCCTGTTCACGATGGCGCTGCTGCTGACCGGCCGCCAGCGGGTGGAGGCGGAGGATCTCCTGCAGGGCGTGCTTGAGCGTGCCTACCGCCGCTGGCGAAGGATCTGCCAGAACGGCGACCCCGAGCCTTACGTGCGCCAGATGCTGGTGAACGCATCGGTGGACCGGTGGCGGCTGCTGCGGCGCCGGCCCGAGGAGCCGCTGCCTGCCGCCGGCGCCGGCCCGGCCGCTGGTGACCAGGCCAGCGAGATCGCGGACAGGGACCTGCTGCTGCGGGCCCTGGCCCTGCTGCCCGCCGGGCAGCGGGCGGTGCTCGTGCTGCGCTACTTCAACGATCTGTCGGAGGCGCAGACGGCCGCAACGCTGGGCTGCAGCGTCGGCTCGGTGAAGAGCCAGGCCTCACGCGCGCTCGCCCGGCTGCGCGTGATCGCCGGCCCGGCAGCGGGGCCCGAACCCGGCAGCGGGGCCGGAAGAGGGGACGGTGCGGTGCGTCATGAGTGACCTCGAGCGCAGGCTGCGTGCCGCGATGATCGCGGCCGCCGAGCAACCGCCGGCCGGCCTGATGCAGGCGATCCGGCGCAGGCACCGGCGGCATATCAGGCGGGTGGGCGCCGCGTGCGTGGCCGCGGTGGCGGCCGTCGCGATCGCGGTGCCGCCAGTGGCGCACGCGCTGCGGGCCGGCCATGCGACGGGCGGCCAGCCCGCAGGGCCTGCCGCCACGCGACCGGCGCCCGCGCTGAGCAGTTCGGCGCCCGCAGCGGTGCCTACCACCCCATCGGCGGACGCCTGCCAGCCTTCGGTAGGCCAGCTGGCCTCGAACTGGCGTGACGGCAGCCTGCGGGCAGGCCCGGTGTGGTTCGTCTACGCGCGCCGGGAGGGCTACGTGCGCCTCGCCAGTTCAGCGGGGGCGCCGCCCGGCCCGCACCGGGGCGGCAAGCCCGAAGTGGGCGTGATGATCGTCGAGGTCGACTACGGGTTCCGCGCCGTCTTGACGGTCGCCGCCAGCGCCCGGCCGTACTTCAGGTTCCTGGACGGCTTCACCAACGGCAGCGGCCCCTACCCGCTTCGTGACGGGCTTGACAGCCTGACCCTGGCGGCCTGCCCGCGCGGAACGCCACCGGGCGACAATGGGCGAGTATCCGACTACTACCTGGGCTTCATCATCAAAAGGGGCAGCGAAGCGCCCGTCGCCGTGCGGACAGCGACCGCCGCCCGGCCCGTCCGGGTGATCTTCACGTGCCGGCGCCGCGGGTGCAATACCTGAACAACCCGGCAGCGGCGGGATTTCGCTCAGCGCAATGGCACGACAGCTATGCCGTCATCATCCGGGCGGAAACGGCCACGAAGTAGCACGTGCGCCGGGCGGCCGGGCCGTGGTCATCCGGTGCCCGCGGCACCTGCGGACCGGCCTGGCTCCGGGGGCGGCGCAGCGGGCCCCGGCGGCCGGCCGGCGGGCGGATATGGCACCACTTCCGCCCCGGCCTTGTGCGGCGGCTTGTACCACGTCTCCCGGCAGCCCGGTGCCCGGCAATGCACCCGAAGGTGCCCGTCGCCGCCCGCGCACTGGCATGGCGTCCAGCCGACCGACACGCGGCCGGGCCCCCACGGATGCCCCTTCCGGCACGCGACCGGGTAGCACCACCAGTCCGGCCGCTCCACATCATCCATCGACACATTAGAACACGTGAGCGATGAACATCGCCGGCCAGGAAATCTAGCCAGACGATCGCGCGCGGCTCGGCTGCACCCGCATCGGCTCGCCCGGCATCTTCGGGTATTCCGGCGGGTACGGCATGTCACCAAGTCCGCGGTCCCGCTCGTCCACGTCGGCCAGCTCAAGCAGCGCGTCCAGGCGGCCGGCCGCCTCGTCGATCCCCGCACGCGGATCCGGCACCGAGGCGAACCGCTCCGGCATCGTGCGCACCGTGCAGTCGAGCGGCTCCACGGAGTCCAGCTCGTCCCAGGTGACCGGCGCCGAAACGGTTGCCTCCGGAGTCGCCCGGACGGAGTAGGCAGCAGCCATGGTGCGGTCGCGGGCCGCCTGGTTGAAGTCGATGAACACCCGCTCGCCGCGCTCTTCCTTCCACCAGTCCACGGTGACGAGGCCGGGCAGCCGCCGGTTCAGCTCCCGGCCCAGCGCTATCACCGACCGGCGAACCTGCGTAAAAGTCCATTCCGGAACGATCGGGACGGCAACGTGCACGCCGCGCCCGCCGGACGTCTTCGGGAAGCCCGTGCAGCCCACGGACTCCAGTACCGCCCGCGCGGCCTTCGCCGCCGCCACCGCGTCACGGAACGTCGTGCCCGGCTGCGGGTCGAAGTCGATCCGCAGCTCGTCGGGGTGGTCGACGTGCGGGCGCCGGACCGGCCAGGGATGGAATTCGACCGTGCCCAGGTTCGCCGCCCACGCGAACACCGCCGGCTCGGTCGGGCAGACCTCCTCGGCGTAGCGGCCGCTGGGGAACTGGATCCGGACCTTCTCCACCCAGTCGGGCGCGCCGGCCGGCACCCGCTTCTGGAAGAACGCCTCCCCCTCAATCCCGTCGGGGAACCGGCGCAGCGTGGTCGGCCGGTCACGCAGCGCGGCGCAGATCCCGTCGCCGACCGCGATGTAGTAGCGGACCAGTTCCTCCTTGGTGATCCCGGCGGCCGGAAACATGATCTTCGCCGGGCTGCTGATCCTGAGCTGCCGTCCGCCGACGGTGATCGCGATGGGCTCCGCTTTCATCCCCCCACCGTAGGCCCATGACCTTCAGCACTTACGGATGGTCCGGCGTACCCGGGCCACGCAATGGCCGGGTCAGGCCGGGCGCCGGCGCAGCGACGGCGTCGCCGCGGCCGGGGGTTCGTGGCCGCGGTCGGACGAAGCCTGGCCGGGAGGTGCGATCATGATTGCTCACCGCCGGTCTTGCCGCACATCAGATGATGGAACTACTAGCGAACAGGAAGGATCCGGCGTGCCGCACAGGTTTCCGGCTCTGATCGCCGCCCCCCGGGCAGCCGAGGAGCCACTATGGCTGACCGGCGCGCGCCTGTTTGACGGCACCGGCGGCCCGGTCCGCGAGGGCGTCGCCGTCCTGATCGAGGACGGCGTCATCCGGCGCGTCGCCAGCGCGGCCGAACCGTGCCCGGCCGGCGCCCGGCTGATCGACGCCGGGCAGCGGATGCTGATGCCCGGGCTGATCGACGCGCACACCCACACGGCCGGCCATGTCCCGCGGACCCTGCGGGGCGCGGAGGAGGCGCTGCCGGGAACCGCGGCGCACTTCCTGCAGGCTGAGCTGCGCGAGTACCTGCGCCGGGGAGTGACGACGATCAGGGTCACCGGGTCTCAGGGGCTGGCGCCGCAGGAGGCCAGGCAGGCGATGCGCTATGGCGCGTTCCGTGGTCCCCGGCTGCTGACCTGCGGCAGGATCGTCTCGGCCACCGCGCCAGGCGGCCGCTTCTACGGGCAGATGTACCGGGAGGCGGACGGGCCCGACGACATGCGGCGCGCTGTCCGTGAGCAGATCCGGGCCGGCGCCGATTTCATCAAGGTGATGACGACCGGCGCACGCTCCAACGAGCTGGAAGATCCCGATCCGCCCCAGCTCACTGACGCGGAACTGTCGGCCGTGGCCGATGAGGCCGGGCGGATGGGATTCAGGCTCTCCGCGCATGCCGAGGGGCTGGCCGGCTGCGAGGCGGCGATCGCGCACGGCGCGGACACCATCGAGCACGGCATGTACCTCAACCAGCGGCCGGACCTGCTCACGGCGATGGCCGCCCATGGCCAGATGCTCGTCCCGACGCTGTCTGGCTACTACTGGATGGCCGGGCTGGGCGACGCTATCGACGAGGCAGGGGCGCCATCCGATCCCGAGATGCCGCCGATGCTGGTCGAACTGGCGCACCGCAACCTGGCTGAGGGCGCCGCCAGCATGCGGGCGGCCAGGCAGGCAGGCGTCAAGATCGCGCTCGGCAGCGACATCTCGGCCGGCACCGGGCTGGAGATCCAGCGGATGATCCGCCACGGCCTCACCGCCGCGGAGGCGCTCGTGGCCGCGACGAAGACGGCAGCCGAGGCGCTTGGCCTGGCGGAGCACATCGGCACGGTGGCGGAGGGCAAGCTCGCCGACCTGCTGATCGTCGACGGCGACCCGCTGGCGAAGCCGGAGCTACTCGACGACGCCAGCAAGATCTGGCTCGTGCTGCAACTCGGCGCCCCGGTCACCGGCCAGGCCCTTGAGCAGGACGTCGGCTGAGCCCACGCTCGCTTCTGGCCCGATCCCCGCGAACCCCCGGCCGGGCGCGCGCCTGGCGGAGCGCTACTGACCCGCGTGCGCATGCCGTCACGACGCACTACGATTTCTGCCATGAGCCCTGATTTCCGCCCCGGCGACATGCCAGCCAGGCCCACGCTTGACGGCATCGAGGAGAAGTGGTCACACCGATGGGAAGAGGTGCGGGTAGTACAAGTTTGACCGCACCACGAGCCGCGATGGCGTCTATGCCATCGACACTCCCCCGCTGACGGTCAGCGGGTCGCTGCACATCGGGCATGTCTTCTCGTTCACCCACACGGACGCCGTCGCACGGTTCCAGCGGATGCGCGGCAAGGAAGTGTTCTACCCGATCGGCTGGGACGACAACGGGCTGGCCACCGAGCGCCGGGTGCAGAACTACTACGGCGTCCGGTGCGACCCGTCGCTGCCCTACGACCCCGGCTTCGAGCCGCCCGCCGCCGCGCGGAAGCCGGCTGGCCGGGCGGTGCCGGTGTCCCGGCGCAACTTCGTGCAGTTGTGCCAGCTGCTGACCGAGCTGGACGAGCAGGCCTACGAGCAGGCCTGGCGGCGGCTCGGGCTGTCGGTCGACTGGTCCACGAAGTACCGGACCATCGATGAGCGGTCCCGGGCCGTGGCCCAGCGCGGTTTCCTGCGCAACCTCGCCCGGGGCGAGGCCTACCTGGCCGAGGGACCATCGCTGTGGGACGTGACATTCGGCACGGCGGTCGCGCAGGCTGAGCTGGAGGACCGGCCGGTGCAGGGCGCGTACATCCTGATGAACTTTCCGGTCGCCGGCGGCAGTCCCTATCGCGGCGGCCCGGGCCCGCATCCTGCGGAAGTGCTGGTCGCCACCACCCGGCCCGAGTTGCTGCCCGGGTGCGTGGCGCTGGTGGCGCATCCCGATGACGAGCGGTACGCCGCTCTGTTCGGGCGCACGGTCCGCACGCCCGTGTTCGGCGTCGAGGTTCCGGTCCTGGCGCACCGGCTGGCGGAGCCGGGCAAGGGCACCGGCATCGCGATGGCGTGCACCTTCGGCGACACGACCGACGTGATCTGGTGGCGGGAGCTGCAGCTGGAAACCCGCCCGGTGATCGGCCGCGACGGCAGGATGGCGGCCGAGCCGCCGCCCGGGCTCGACAGCCCGCAGGGCCGCGCCGCCTACCAGCAGCTGGCGGGCGCGACGGTGAAGGCAGCCAGGCGGCGGATGACGGAGCTGCTCAGGGAATCGGGGCAACTGCGCGGCGAGCCAGAACCGGTGCTGCACGCGGTGAAGTTCTACGAGCGGGGCGAGGCACCGCTGGAGATCGTGACCTCCCGGCAGTGGTATATCAGGAACGGCGGCCGGGACGCGCGTCTGCGCGCGGCGCTGCTCGCCCGCGGGGAGGAACTCAGCTGGCACCCGGCGCACATGCGCACGCGCTACGAGAACTGGGTCAATGGCCTGGCGGGCGACTGGCTGATCAGCAGGCAGCGCTACTTCGGGGTGCCGATCCCGGTCTGGTACCCGCTGGACTCCGGCGGCGAGCCGAGGTACGACGCGCCGATCGTGCCCGCCGACGCGGCGCTGCCGGTCGACCCGGCCGCCGGCGCGCCGCCCGGGTACGAGCCGGGGCAGCGCGGCCAGCCCGGCGGCTTCGCCGCGGATCCGGACGTGATGGACACCTGGGCCACCTCCTCGCTGACGCCGCAGATCGCCGGCGGCTGGAGCACCGACGATGACCTGTTCCGCCGGGTGTTCCCGATGGACCTCCGGCCGCAGGCCCACGAGATCATCCGGACCTGGCTGTTCTACACGGTGCTCCGGTCGCATGCCGAGCACTCCGCGCTGCCCTGGCGGCACGCGGCGATCTCCGGCTGGATACTCGACCCGGACCGCAAGAAGATGTCCAAGTCCAAGGGCAACGTGGTCACCCCGATGGCCATCCTGCGCGAGTACGGCTCGGACGCGGTCCGCTACTGGGCGGGCAGCGCGCGGCTGGGCACCGACACCGCCTTCGATCCAGGCCAGTGCAAGATCGGGCGGCGGCTGGCGATCAAGATCCTGAACGTCAGCAGGTTCGTCCTTGCGGCGCTGCCCCCGCAGGCAGCGGCCGGGCCCGCGGAGGCCGGCCCGCCGGAAAGCGAAAGATCAAGGGCAGCTATTACGGAGCCGCTGGACCTGGCCATGCTCGGCAGGCTCGCCGTGGTGGCACGCCAGTGCACGGCGGCGTTCGAGGCGTACGAGCACGCACGGGCGCTTGACCTCGCCGAGCAGTTCTTCTGGTTCTTCTGCAACGACTACGTCGAGCTGGTCAAGACGCGGGCCTACGGCGCCCACGGCGCCGATGCCGCCGGGTCGGCGATCACGGCGCTGCGGCTGGCGCTTTCCGCGCTGCTGCGGCTGTTCGCGCCGGTGCTGCCGTTCGTCACCGAGGAGGTCTGGTCGTGGTGGCAGCCGGGCTCGGTGCACCGCGCCCCGTGGCCGGAGCCGGCCGAGTTCACCGCGGCCGGGCCCGGCGCGGGCGCCGAACCGGATGACAGCCTGGACCGGATGCTGGCCGCCGCATCCGGGGCGATCGCCGCCGTGCGGGCGGCCAAGTCGGCTGCCAGGCTGTCCATGCGGGCGCCGGTCAGCGAGCTTGTGGTGTCCGCCACGGCGGCCGACCTGACGGCACTGACCGCCGTGCTGCGGGACGTGCAGGCGGCCGGCCAGGTGGCGAGGGTCGAGCTGCGCACGGCGGCGGTACCCGGGCCCGAGTACGGAGTAAGCCTGTGAGCGGCGCGCTCCGGGTAATCTCGGCAACATGGAGAATGTCCAGCTGACAGAGACCGAATGGCGACAGCGGCTGACCCCCGAGGAGTACCGGGTGCTGCGGCAGGCCGGCACCGAGGCCCCGTTCACCGGCGAGTACACCGACATCAAGACCGAGGGCGTCTACCGCTGCCGGGCCTGCGGCGCCGAGCTGTTCAGGTCGGCGGCGAAGTTCGAGTCGCACTGCGGCTGGCCGAGCTTCTACCAGCCGACCGCGGACGACGCGGTGGAGCTGATCGAGGACCGCTCGCTCGGCTCGGTCCGCACCGAGGTGCGCTGCGCCAACTGCGGTTCGCACCTGGGCCATGTGTTCGAGGGCGAGGGCTACCAGGTGCCGACCGATCAGCGCTGGTGCATCAACTCGGTCTCGCTGACGCTGGAGCCGGCCGCCGGCAGCGCCGAACCGGGCGGGAGCTGATGGCCGGCGGGAACGCCGGGCAGCCGGCCGCCGGGGCACCGGCGGCGCGGCTGGCGCTGATCAGGGGCGGCGACCTGTCCGGCGCGACCGCGCAGACCAGCGGCCTGCTGCGGGCGGCCGCGATCTCGGGCGACCTGGTCGGCGCTCGGTCACTCTGGATGGGCCGGACCGTGCTGCCGCCGGGCGCGTCCTCCGGTGATCATCACCATGGCGAGTCCGAGACGGGAATCTTCGTAGTGTCGGGCCGCCCGGCCTTCGTGTTCCGCGACCCGGCGTCCGGCGGACTCACCCGGCTCGAACCTGAACCCGGCGATTACGTCTGGGTGCCGCCGCATGTCCCGCACCGCGAGGAGAACCGCTCTCCCGATACCGAGGCGGTCGTGGTGATCGCCCGGTCCACCCAGGAAGCGATCGTGGTCAACCTGGGCGGACTCTAGAACCGCCGGGACCGGCCAGGCTAACGCAGCCCGGTGCCGCCACTGGCAGGTGCGTCGGGCGGCGGGTCAAACTCGTATGCCGGACCGTATCTGGCCGCCGCCTGGCCATCGTCGTGGCCGGCCGGCCGCGCGCGCGGCGCGGTCTCACCGAACGGCCGGGGCTGGCCAGGGCTCACCCAGCTGGTCCGCAGCCAGCCCGGACGCAGCCAGCCCGGCCGCAGCCTGGCCCACGCCGATCCGGGCAGCAGCAGGCTGACCAGGCCGGCGAGAATCAAGATGACACCCGCGATGTGCACGTTCAGCCCGTGCATGGAGCGCAGCGTGACGGCGAACCGTAAGACCGCGCCGATCCCGATGAGCAGAATGCCCAGGCCGGCGCTCATCGCGCGCCGACGGCCCGCTGGCAGCTGATATCGCTGGCCCGGCTCGGCGAACCTCTTCATGGGCATGTCATCCCCCTGGCCGCGCGAGTCCTGGCCGGAAACTGCCCGTACACGGGAAAGGAAGAAATCCGGCGCTGCTTCGCAGACGCGGCCTTTCGGCATCTGAGCTGCCGGAACCCGGAGCAACGGGTCCAGCGTACGCTCCGGCGGGTCCTGGGCATAGGGCACTGCGCGCCTCATGCCCGGACAAGGGACTGGGGGCCCAGTTCGTCCAGGCTCGCATACCCGGACAGCCGCATGGTGAGCTCGAAGTCGTTGCGCAGTGCCCGCAGCACGTGCCGGACGCCGTCCGCACCGCCCATGCCGAGCCCGAAGGCATACGGCCGCCCGATCAGCACCGCCCTGGCACCGAGCGCCAGCGCCTTGAGCATGTCCGAGCCGCCGCGGATGCCGCTGTCGAACAGGACGGTGAGGCGCCCGCCGACCGCGGCGGCGATGCCCGGCAGTGCGTCCAGCGCGGCGACGGCCCCGTCGACCTGGCGTCCGCCGTGGTTGGACACGATGATCCCGTCCATCCCTGCCTCGGCCGCGCGCTCGGCGTCCGCCACCGACAGGATGCCCTTGAGCACGATGGGCCCGTCCCAGTGGTCGCGCGCAAACGACAGGTCTGCCCAGGTCAGCGAGGGGTCCCCGAAAATACGGATGTACTGCAGGACCGCCTCACCGAGGTCAGCGGACGCCGGCTCGGCCAGCAGCGCCTGGAACGCCGGGTCGGTCAGGTAGTTCTGCACCCCGATGCCGCGCAGGAATGGCAGGTACGCCTGGTCGAGGTCGCGCGGGCGCCAGGCCAGCATCCGGGTATCCAGGGTGATCACCAGCGCGGTGAAGCCCGCCGCCTTCGCCCGGGCCAGGAAGCTCGCCGCCACCGCCCGGTCCCTCGGCCAGTAGAGCTGGTACCAGCGCTGGCCGTCGCCGCTGGCGTCGGCGACCTGCTCCATCGGCGTCGAGGAGGCGGTGCTCAGGACCATGGGCACGCCGCAGGAGGCCGCCGCCCTGGCGACGGCGACCTCGCCATCGGGGTGCGCGATGCCCAGCGCGCCGACCGGCGCGAGCAGGAAGGGCACCGGAAGCTCGGCGCCGAGCACGGTGCTCGCGTAGCACGGGGCGCCGACGTCCGTGAGCATCCGCGGCACGATCCGCCAGCGCCGGAATGCCTCCCGGTTCTCCCTGGCCGTATCACCCGAGCCGGCTCCCCCGGCGATATACGCATGCGCCTGCGGGGTGAGGCGGCCTGCCGCGGCCCACTCAAGCTCGTTCAGGTCGGTCGGCAGATCGGGTGTTACGCCGCCGAGCCCGGCCAGGTAGATCTCGTCCTGATATGTCTCCAGCGGCTGATCCACGACCTGCCGCCCGGGTCAGCCGAACAGGTCGGGGTCAGAGGCGATGATCTGGTCCCACAGCGGCCGGAACTGGAACCAGCCGGCCAGATGATGACCGATCTGGTCGCGCACCATCAGCGCGGTGGCGGCGTCGATGTGCTTCGGCGGGCCGGCCGCCATCGCGAGCAGCTGCGCCTGGCACGAGCGTTCCATGGTGACGAACCACCAGGCCGCCTCCCCCACCGACTCGCCGACGGTCAGCAGGCCGTGGTTCTGCAGGATGCAGGCCTTGGCTGCGCCAAGCGCGACGCCGATGCGGCGGCCCTCCTCGACGTCGTAAGCAACGCCGCGGTAGTCGTCATAGAGCCCGTGGTCCTCGAAGAACGCGCAGGCGTCCTGGGTCAGCGGATCCAGCCGGATGCCCAGGCTGGAGAATGCCTTGCCGTGCAGGGAGTGGGCGTGCGCTGCGGCGACCGCGTCCGGCCGGGCCTTGTGCACCTCGGAGTGGATGCAGAAGGCCGCCCGGTTCACCGGCCTGTCGCCCTCCACGACCTCGCCCGTGTGATCCACCAGGATCAGGTCAGAGACCTTGATCTGGCTGAAGCTCATGCCGAACGGGTTGACCCAGAACCGGTCCGGGTACTCCGGGTCACGTGCCGTGATGTGCCCGGCAACGCCTTCGGAGAAGCCAAACCGGCCGAACACCCGGAACGCGGCAGCCAGTTCACGCTTGCGGTGCAGCCGCTCCTCCGCCGCCGAGGTGAAGACCGGCTGCCCGGCCGCGCCGAGCTCCCTGCCGGTGATGAGTTCGTCAGCCTTGCCCGTGGTGAGTCCGTCAACCGTGGTCATCGTCAGCTCCTCCGTGCGGTCCGGGGCGATCAGGATGTCAGCATCGCCCGTGCAGCTCGTGCGGCCCGGGCAAGTCCGTGCGGCCCGGGTAAGTCCGTGCGGCCCGGGCCGGCGCGTGCCGCCCGCACCGCGCGTCCCGGCATCCGGCGTGCTCCTGCATCGTCAGAGGCGCCCGGCGGAGATGTCAAGTGACGCCCGCCCGGCACGCCGTTAGGCTCCATGACGGACGAGCGGAACGCGGCGGAGTACGCGGCCGCGATTGCCGCCGCGCGGCAGCGGCTGATCGGATTCGCCGAAGGCTGCTCAGAAGACGACTGGAGCGCCTCGCCGCTGCCCGCAGATCGCCGGGCAGAATGGATCCGGTGAGCCGGGTCAACGATGAGGTCGCCGCACTGCTCAACGAGTATGCCGCCCTGCTGCACATCACCGGGGGCGACGGGTTCAGGGTGCGCAACTACGAGAAGGCCGCGCGCGCCGTCGCAGGCTACTCAGGCGACCTGGCCCTGCTGGACGCCGCCGGGCTCCGCCAGATACCCGGTGTCGGCACATCGATCGCGAACAAGATCGGCGAGTACCAGCGCACCGGCACGATCAAGGCAGTGCAGGAGCTTCGCGCCCAGATCCCGGCTGGGGTGCTCCAGCTGACCAGGATCCCGGCTCTCGGCCCGAAACGCGCACTCCAGCTCTACCAGGAACTGGGCATCAGCTCCGTCGGCGAGCTCGCCGACGCCATCAAGGCCGGCCGCCTTCGGGACCTGAAAGGTTTCGGCGCGAAGAGCGAGGAGAAACTGCTGCGTGGCATCGACCTGGTCCGCCAGGGCAGCGGCCGGGTGATGCTCAACGTCGCGACGGACACCGCCGCCGCAATGGTCGCGGCGATCAGCGCGGTCCCCGGCTGCACCCAGTGCACCTGGGCGGGCTCGCTGCGCCGGATGCGCGAGACCACCGGCGACATCGACATCCTGGCCGCCGCCGACGACAGCGCGCCGCTGATGGCCGCCTTCGCCGGCCTGCCCGAGGCGGCAGAGGTCATCGCGGCCGGCCCGGCCAAGACCTCGATCCGCACCGCTGCCGGCCTTCAGGTGGACCTGCGCGTGGTTCAGCCCGACTGCTGGGGCGCCGCCCTGCAGTATTTCACCGGCTCCAGGGAGCACAACGTCAGGATCCGCGAGATCGCGGTCAGGAAGAAGCTCCGGCTGTCCGAGTACGGCCTGTTCGACGTCGAGTCGGGCGAGCTGATCGTGTCGCGCACGGAGGAGGAGGTCTACCGCCGGCTCGGCATGGACTGGATACCGCCGACGCTGCGCGAGGACGCGGGCGAGGTCCAGGCAGCGCTCCGCGGCCAGCTCCCCGACCTGGTGACCGAGACCCAGATCCGCGGTGACCTGCACACCCACACCAGCCTGACCGACGGCGTCGCCTCGCTGGCGGACATGGTGGCCGCCGCGGCCGGCCGCGGCTACTCCTACTACGCCGTCACCGATCACGCGCCGAACCTCTTCATGCAGCGGATGACCACCGAGAAGATGCTTGCCCAGCGTGCCGAGCTCCGCGACCTCGCCGCGGCGGCGGCCGGCGCCGCCACGCCGGGCGGCGGCCAGCCGATGGAACTGCTGCACGGGACCGAGCTCAACATCGCCCCGGACGGGACGGTGGACTGGCCGCCGGACTTCCTCGACGGCTTCGACATCTGCGTCGCCTCGGTGCATTCGCATTTCGACCAGCCCAGGCAGGCGATGACCCGCAGGTTCATCACCGCCTGCGAGAACCCGCACGTGAACGTCATCGGCCACCCGACCGCGCGCAAGATCGGCCGCCGGCCTCCGGTGGACGTCGACTTCGCCGAGCTGTTCCGCGCCTGCGCCAGGACCGGGACCGCGCTGGAGGTGAACTCCCACCCGGACCGGCTCGACCTGCCCGCGGATCACATCAGGGCGGCCAGGGACGCCGGGGTGAAGTTCGCCATCGACAGCGACGCGCACTCCACCGCCCACCTGGCCAACCTGCGGTTCGGCGTCGGCCAGGCGCAGCGCGGCTGGCTGACCCCCGGTGACGTGATCAACACCTGGCCGCTGCCCAAGCTGCAGGAATTCCTGCGCAAAAGTCGTTAAAACGAAGCCTGGCTCTCGGACGACCGACCTGTTCCATGCGCATATTCAAACATATGCTCGACTACATTCAAAGCCCGCTGCGCCCTCTCGATGCGAACTAGAAAACATGCTCCACTGCGTGGCGCTGCCGTGGGTCACGAAAACTGGGTCGCCGCGCGCCCACCGGGGGACCCAGTTTTCGGGTTAGCGCGAGACTGGTCTAGAACGGCAACTAGCACGCCAAGTAAGGCGGGTCAATGCAGCTTGACCGCTGGGCATTTGTCAAGGTAGCTTGACCAGAGTGAGGGAAGCCCAGCCGGACCAGGTGACGGAATTGGCCGCTGCGACGAGTAGCCGTGACCCCGAGGTCGGTCTTGCGGCGGTGGCGGCCCTGCGGGGCCTTGTCGATGTCCTGGAGGCCTTGCAGGTCGAAAACGCCCGGGCCAAGGGATGGACATGGAAGGCGATCGCGGAGCGGCTCGCGGTCAGCAAGCAGGCCGTGCACCAGAAGTACGCCGGCGGCAGGCTGTTCCGGGCCGGGAAGTAGGCAAGTGTGTTCGAGCGGCTCACTGAGCGCGCCAGCAAGGTCATGTGCCTGGCGTACGAGGAGTCCGAACGTCTCCGCCATGACTACGTTGGCCCGGAGCATGCCCTGGTCGGCCTTGCCCAGCAGGAAGACAGCCGCGCGGCGGCGATCCTTGGGGCATCGGGCCTTGGGCCGGACGTCCTCCGTGCCGGGATGGATCACCTGGTCGCCCAGGGCATCTTGCCGGGTCCTTGGCGCAATAAGGCTGATCTCCTGCAAAGCGTGGGCATTGACCTGGCGTCAGTACAGCAGGCCGTGGAGGAATCATTCGGTATGGAGGCGGTGCTTACAGCGAGCCGAAACGCCCGGAGCCGGTCATGGCTGCGTGAAGACTGGATCATGTGCACGAGCCCGATCAGCCCGTTGTCCGGGAAGGCGATGCTCGTCAAGCGGGCCTTTCAGCTGGCTGGCCAGGAGGCCGATGAGCTGGGCCTGCACGAGATTCGCCCTGAACATGTTCTGCTCGGAGTTTTGCGTGACGCCCAGGACCCTGTTGGTACTGGGCTCAGCCGCCGAGCTAGGCGAGTACGCGCCTATCTTGGCCTTCATCCGCGGGGACCAAGCCCGGTCAGGCTGGCGATCGAGGCTTCTGGGACCAACCTGGCGGCGTTGCATTCTCACGTCCTGGCCGATCTGCACGCAGCGACGTAAGTCGCGGCAGGCTAAGCCCGGCGTTGCTGGACCGGGCGCGCCTATGATCAGCTCCTTGCCGTCCTTCTGACTGGCGCCGACCTGAGCCGGGCAAGATCACCGTTAAGAGTGAGCGAAGCGAATCACGTGCGATGGCCGTGCGATGGCGCCGCAGCCGCCGCCCTTGAGGGTGACCTTGCCCGGCTCAAGACTGGAGCGCTGGGAGGATGGCCCTTCACCGCGGGCGTCCTATGGCCGTGTCAACCCCAAGTGGCCCCAGTGTTCTCTTCTTATCTGGCCCCACCGGGCGTGGTCGGAGGCTGGGAGTTCTCCTCTGATTTGGCCCCACCTGATGTGCGGCGTGCTGGCGGCCGGTGCGGGTCAGAACTGGGCGGGCCCCGCCAGGTCGCTGCGGGGCGGGTCAATGTGCAGGACGGCGTTGCGCATTGCCCAGGTGAGCTGGTTGATGAGGCTGTCGAGGGCGTCGATCATGGCGGGCAGGGTGTAGTCGCTGCCGGACTCGCGCAGGTAGTCCTCGGCCGGGGCGGTGATGTCGGGCGCGGTGCCGTCGAGGTAGAGGTGGTCGAGGGCGGAGTGGACGTCCAGGAGCAGGTGGATGATGTCGCGGGTGCGGCCGGGATCCAGGGTGATCTCGGCGATCGGGTAGTCGCCGGGCGGGTAGCTCATGGGCGGCACCTCCGTCGGGGGGCGCGGATCTTAGGTTCCGCCGTTGCTGCGGCGGGTCTTGGTGGTGCGCAGCCGGTAGGAGTCGCTGCCGGTCTGGATGATGTGGGCCTCGAAGGTGAGCCGGTCGACGATGGCGGCGCACAGCCGGGGGTCGGTGAAGGCGGAGGTCCATTCGGAGAAGGCGGCGTTGGAGGCGATCGCGACCGAGGCGCGTTCCTCCCGTTCGGTGAAGACCTGGAACAGCAGCTCGGCGCCGCGGCGGTCGAGCTCGAGGTAGCCCAGCTCGTCCAGGCACAGAAGGTCGACCCGGCCGTAGCGGGCGATGGTGCGCGAGAGGGTCTTGTCGTCGGCGGCCTCGACCAGCTCGTTGACCAGCGCGGCGGCGGTGACGTATTTCACCCGGTAGCCGTTCTCGGCGGCGGCGGTGCCCAGCCCGATCAGCAGGTGGGACTTGCCGGTGCCCGAGTCGCCGATCAGGCAGCATGGCTGCCCGGCGGCGACCCACGCGGAGCGGGCGAGGGTGTGGATCAGCGCGGCGGGCACCTGCGGGTTGGCGTCGAAGTCGAAGTCCTCGAGCCGCTTGGGCCGCGGGAAGCCGGCGTCGCGCACCAGGCGGGCCTTGCGGCGCTGCTCGCGGTCGTCGCACTCCAGGGACAGCAGCTCGGTCAGGAAGCCCTTGTAGCTGGCCTGCTGGCGGGTCGCGGCGGCGGCGATCTCGCCGTGCCGCTCGCGGATGGTGGGCAGCCGAAGGATCCGGCAGGCCTGCTCGATCGCGGCGTCGGCGGCGGTGTCGGTCACCTCGTCCCGGACGGCGGCGCGGGCCATCACGCGCCCCCTTCGCCGGCGGCGGGCGGGGCGAGCAGCTGGTCGTAGGCGGCCACCGACGGGACCGGGCGCTGGTCGGCGGGCAGCCGTGCCTCGCGCCGTGGCAGGGTGACGACCGCGGCGCGCGAGGGCCGCGGTCGCTGCAACGCCCGCCACGGCCGCTCGCCGGCGTCAGCGGGGCCGACGGTGCTCATGGCGTGCTTGCGGGCCTCGATCGCGACCACGTCCGGCGAGCAGCTGCCGGCCTCCAGCGCGGCGCGGATCCCGGCGGCGACCTGCGCGGCGGGCATCCGCCGGTGCAGCAGCAGCACCTCGATCAGCGCCCGGGTGCCCGCGCCGTCGCCGAGGCGGGCCCGCGCCCGGTCCCAGAACCCCTGGTGGGCGGCGGTGAACGCGCCGCTGGCGCGGGCCTGAGCCAGGGCGGCAGCGCCGGGCAGCGCGCCCGGCTTGCGGGACAAGATCTCCAGATAGTGATCCAGCTCCAGGTGCTCGGCCCCGGCGGCGGCCAGCCGCGGATGGGCCGCGGCCAGCTTCGAGCCGTCGAAGACCTCCAGCTGGTTAGCTGACAGCCGTACCCGGACCCGGGCATCAATCAGGCGGGCGGGGACCGAATAGCGGCACTTGCCCACGCTGATCCGCGCATACCGGTCCACCCGCGGCCACAGCGTCGCCGAGGTGTCGAACCGCTCGGATGGCAGCGGCAGCAGGAACGGCGCCTCGGCGGCGAAGTCCTCGCCGACGCTGGCGGCGCGCTGCTCGATGTGGCGGGCGTC
>DATGVY010000561.1:0-2774 GCA_035299845.1 Streptosporangiaceae bacterium | reverse complement strand
CTAGGGGAAGGGCCGGTTCGAAAGCGGAGGGCAGGTTCGGTGCGGATCTACATCAGCGCGGACATGGAGGGCATCACCGGGCTCGTGGACGCTCAGGACGTCCAGCCCGGTGGCCGGGACTACGAGCGCGGCCGGGTGATGATGACCGAGGACGTCAACGCCGCGGTCCGCGGCGCGCTGGCGGGCGGCGCCACGCAGGTGACCGTCAACGACGCGCACGGCCCGATGCGGAACCTGCTGCCGGACCTGCTGCACCCGGCGGCGGCCCTGATCCGCGGCCGCCCCAAGCCGATGGGCATGCTGCAGGGCCTCAGCGGCGACTTCGATGCGGCGGTGTGCATCGGATACCACGCCAGGGCCGGCGCACTCGGCGTGCTCAGCCACAGCTTCATGGGCCACGAGATTGAGGACATCTGGCTGGACGACCGGCCGGCGGGCGAGATCGGCCTGGTGCATGCGACCGCGGCGGCGCTCGGCGCCCCCGTCATCGCGCTTTCCGGCGACGACGCCGCCTGCGCCGAGATGGCCGACTGGGACTCGGCCGTCGCGACGGTCGCGGTCAAGCAGGCCCGCGACCGGTTCGCGGCGGAGGTTCGCCCGGTAACCCAGGCCAGGGAGTCGATCGAACGTGTCGTCAGCGGCGCGGTCGGGCGGGGCACCGCCGGGCACGGCGGCGCTGGGCCAGGCGCTGCCGCCCGAGGCACTGCCGACCCGGGCACGGGCGGCCAAGGCACGGGCGGCGAAGGGCCGGGCGGGGCGCCGGGTCCGCCGGTGACCCTGGCCATCCGCTGGCAGTCGGCGTCCGTGCCGTCGGTGCTGGCCGGAATCCCGGGGGTTACCCTGCGGGACAGCCGCACCGCGCAAGTCAGCGGCAGGATGCCCGACCTGTTCCGGCTACTGAGCGTCTTCATCAGCGTGGCAGCGGCGCTGACCAGCCAGTCGCCCTACTGCTGAGCCCGGTCATCGTCCGCCTCACCGGCTACATCGGTGCTGGTGGTGTCAGCGGCACCGGCGGGATCGTGCCGGTAGAACTCGGCGGGTGACGGCGGCAGCGGCGTGTTGCCCAGGATAATGTCGGCGGACTTCTCCGCGATCATCATGACCGGGGCGTAGATATTGCCGTTGGTGATGTACGGCAGCACCGACGCGTCCACCACCCGCAGCCCGTCCAGGCCGTGCACCCGCATGGTCGACGGATCGACGACCGACTGGCCGCCGATGCCCATCGCGCAGGTGCACGAAGGGTGCAGCGCCGTCTCCCCGTCGCTGGCTACCCAGTCGAGTATCTGCTCGTCGGTGGTGACGTCCGGCCCTGGTGACAGCTCGCCTGCGTTGTAGGGGGCGAACGCGGGCTGGTTCAGGATCCGGCGGGTGATGCGGATCGCCTCGGCCCACTCCCGGCGGTCCGTCGGGGTGGACAGGTAGTTGAACCGCAGTGCCGGGTGCACCGCGGGGTCCCGGGAGGTGATCTTGACCGAGCCGCGGGAATCGGAGTACATGGGGCCGATGTGCACCTGGTAGCCGTGCCCGCCGGCCGGCGACGAGCCGTCGTAGCGGATGGCGATCGGCAGGAAGTGGAACATCAGGTTCGGATAGCGGACCTCGTCGTTGCTGCGCAGGAAGCCGCCGCCCTCGAAGTGGTTCGTCGCTCCCGGCCCGCTGCGCAGGAACAGCCATCTGGCCCCGACGAGCGGGCGGTTCCGCCATTTCAGCGCTGGGGCGACGGAGACCGGCAGCCTGGAGCCGTACTGCACGTACACCTCCAGGTGGTCCTGGAGGTTCTCGCCGACGCCGGGCAGGTCGGCCATGACATCGACGCCGAGCGAGGTCAGGTGGCCGGCGTCGCCTATTCCGGCGAGCTGCAGCAGCTGCGGTGAGTTGATCGCGCCGCCGCACAGGATGATCTCCCCGGCGCTGGCCTGGCGCACGGCGCCCTTGCCGCGGGTGAACTCGACTCCGGTGGCCCGCCGGCCCGCGAAGAGGATCTTGGTCACGAACGCCCTGGTCTGGACGTCAAGGTTGGCTCGGCCCATGACCGGGTGCAGGTACGCCCGGGCGGCACTGAGCCGCCGGCCGCGGTGCACGTTGCGGTCGAACGCCGCGAAGCCCTCCTGCCGGTAGCCGTTGACGTCGTCGGTGAGCGGATAGCCGGCCTGCTGCACGGCCTCGAAGAACGCCCGGAACAGCGGGCTGGTGGCCGGCCCGCGTTCCAGCACCAGCGGGCCGTCGCCGCCGCGGAACTCATCGCCCCCGGCCAGGCAGTTCTCCATCCGCTTGAAGTACGGCAGGCAGTGCGCGTAGTCCCAGTCGGCCATCCCGGGGTCGGCGGCCCAGCGCTGGTAGTCCAGCGGGTTGCCGCGCTGGAAGATCATCCCGTTGATGCTGCTCGATCCGCCGAGAACCTTCCCGCGGGCGTGATAGATCCGCCGGCCGCCCATGTACGGCTCAGGCTCGCTTTCATAGCGCCAGTCGTAGAACTTGCTGCCGATCGGGATGGTCAGCGCCGCCGGCATGTGGATGAAGACGTCCCAGCGGTAGTCCGGCCGCCCCGCCTCAAGCACAAGCACGCGGTTGGCAGCGTCGGCGGAGAGCCTGCTTGCCAGCGCGCAGCCCGCCGAGCCGCCTCCGACGATGATGAAGTCGTATTGCTCGCGCAGCGCCTGCGCGTCCCCGGTGCCGCGTTCAGGTCCCATCTCGGGATGTTATATCGGTGCAGACAGCAACCGCGATGGATGCCGGGGCCGGCCGGGCCGCACAGCCAGAAATTTCCGCGC
>DATGVY010000560.1:0-5770 GCA_035299845.1 Streptosporangiaceae bacterium | reverse complement strand
GGCCAAAGGCCAAAGGCCGGCGACCGAGGGCATGCACCACTGGGGCAGGGGCAGGCTCCCCAGGCCAAAGGCCGGCGACCGGAGGCAGGCATGCCGCCTACGCCGGATTGCGGCAGGATGCAAGGAGAGTCGGGGGGCAGGACAACGTCACGGGGCAGGACAGGGCAGGAGGCCACGGAACGATGACCGCGAATAGCTTCGGCAGCCGCGCCACGCTGCGAGCAGGCGAGAACAGCTACGAGATACACCGGCTGGACGCGGTGACAGGAGCCGGCGACCTTCCGTTCAGCTTGAAGGTCCTGCTGGAGAACCTGCTGCGCAACGAGGACGGAGTGAATGTCACCAGCGACCATGTGACGGCGCTGGCACAGTGGGAGCCTGCGTCCGAGCCGAGCACCGAGATCCAGTTCAGCCCGGCACGGGTGATCATGCAGGACCTGACCGGCGTCCCGGCCGTCGTTGACCTCGCCACGATGCGGGAGGCAATGCAGGCGCTGGGCGGCGACCCCGGCAAGATCAACCCGCTCGTGCCCGCGGAGCTTGTCATCGACCATTCGGTCATCGCCGACGTGTACGGCCGGACTGACGCGTTCGAGCGCAACGTTGAGCTGGAGTTCCACCGCAACCGCGAGCGGTTCCAGTTCCTGCGCTGGGGCCAGGACGCGCTGCGCCAGTTCAGGGTGGTGCCGCCGGGCACCGGCATCGTGCATCAGGTCAACATCGAGCACCTCGCCCGGGTGATCATGACAGCCGGCCCAAACGGCGGCGGGACAAACAGCGGCGGCCAGAACGGCGGCGGCACAAACAGCGGCGGCACAAACGGCGCGGGCGGAATCCGCAGCGCCTACCCGGATACCTGCCTCGGCACCGACTCACACACCACCATGCAGAACGGCCTTGGCGTGCTCGGCTGGGGCGTCGGCGGGATCGAGGCCGAGGCGGCCATGCTCGGCCAGCCGGTGTCGATGCTGATCCCGAAGGTCGTCGGGTTCCGGCTGACCGGCGAGATGCCAGCCGGCACCACTGCCACCGATCTCGTGCTCACCATCACGGAACTGCTCCGCAGGCACGGGGTCGTCGGCAAGTTCGTCGAGTTCCACGGCGACGGCGTGGCCGCCGTCCCGGTCGCCAACCGGGCCACGATCGGCAACATGAGCCCCGAGTTCGGCTCCACCTGCGCGATCTTCCCGATCGACGAAGAGACGCTGATCTACCTCAGGCTGACCGGCCGCAGCGAGGAGCAGGTCGCGCTGGTCGAGGCGTATGCCAAGGAGCAAGGCCTCTGGCACCGGCCCGATAAGAAAGCCCGCTATTCCGAGGAGCTCGTGCTCGACCTGTCAACCGTCGTCCCGTCGCTGGCCGGCCCGAAGCGGCCGCAGGACCGGGTGGCCCTGACCGACGCCAAGAACGCGTTCCGCCAGGCGCTCGGCTCCTACGTGCAGCTCGACAGCCTGGACACCGACATCGCCGACACGTTCCCGGCGTCGGATCCGGTCGCCGCGGAGCAAGGCAACGGCGTCTACGCCGGGCGCGCCATGGAGCCTGCGGCCGAGCCCGCCGCGCCCGCCGGGCGGCCGTCGACTCCCGTGGAGGTGACGCTGGACGACGGGACGAAGACATCGGTCGATCACGGCTCGGTGGTGATCGCCGCCATCACCTCCTGCACTAACACCTCGAATCCGTCGGTCATGGTCGGCGCGGCGCTGGTCGCAAAGAAGGCGGTCGAGGCCGGGCTGGACCGCAAGCCGTGGGTGAAGACGACTCTCGCGCCCGGCTCCAAGGTCGTCATGGACTACTACGAGCGCGCGGGCCTGACGCCCTACCTGGAGAAACTCGGTTTCAACCTGGTCGGGTACGGCTGCACCACCTGCATCGGCAACTCCGGGCCGCTGGCCGAGCAGGTCAGCGAGGCCGTCGCGCGCAATGATCTCGCCGTGGTCTCCGTGCTGTCCGGCAACCGGAACTTCGAGGGCCGGATCAACCCGGACGTGAAGATGAACTACCTCGCTTCCCCGCCGCTGGTGGTCGCGTACGCGCTGGCCGGGACGATGGACATCGACCTGACGACCGAGCCGCTGGGCACGGGCGCCGGCGGCAAGCCGGTGTACCTGGCCGATCTGTGGCCGTCGGCGGATGAGATCGCCGGCATCGTGCACGGCGCGGTGGCGGCCGAGATGTTCACCCGCGGTTACGCCGACGTGTTCGCCGGCGACGACCGGTGGCGCGAGCTCGAGGTGCCGCCGGGCGACGTGTTCGCCTGGGACCCCGATTCCACCTACGTGCGGAGGCCGCCCTATTTCGACGGGATGCCCGCCGAGCCGGAGCCGGTCACCGACATCCACGGCGCCCGCGTGCTGGCGCTGCTCGGAGACTCGGTCACCACCGACCACATCTCCCCGGCCGGCGCCATCAAGTACGACAGCCCGGCGGGGGAGTATCTGCAGTCGCATGGGATACAGCGGCGCGACTTCAACACCTACGGCTCCAGGCGCGGCAATCACGAGGTCATGATCCGCGGCACGTTCGGCAACATCCGGCTGCGCAACCAGCTCGCTCCAGGGACCGAGGGCGGGGTAACGATCAAGCTGCCGGATGGCTCGCCGATGTCGATCTACGAGGCGTCGCGGCAGTACATCGCCGATGGCACCCCGCTGCTCGTCCTCGGCGGCAAGGAGTACGGGTCGGGCTCGTCGCGGGACTGGGCGGCCAAGGGCACGGCGCTGCTCGGCGTCCGCGCCGTCCTGGTGGAGTCCTTCGAGCGGATCCACCGCTCCAACCTGATCGGCATGGGCGTGCTGCCGCTGCAGTACAAGCCGGGCGAGTCGGCGGTGTCGCTCGGCCTGACCGGGCACGAGGTGTTCGACGTGCTCGGGATCGAGGCAATGAACGAAGGCGAGTCCCCGCGGGAGGTCACGGTGCTGGCCGACGGCCGTGAGTTCCGCGCCGTTGTCAGGATCGACACCCCCGGCGAGGCGGAGTACTACCGGCACGGCGGGATCATGCAGTTCGTGCTGCGGTCGCTCATCGCCGGCGGGTGAGTTTCCGGAGGCCTACCCTGAGGGGCCCTGGCCAGGGCGGGGCTGGCCGCGGCGGGGCTGGCCGGGGCGGGGCTGGCCGGGGCGGCCGCGGGCTGGGCGCCGCCCTCCTGGTTGCCGGGATCATCGCGCTCGCCTTCAACCTGCGGGCCGCGATCACCAGCCTGCCGCCGTTGTTTCCCGAGGTGTCGGCGACGCTGCACCTGTCGTCGGCGAGCCTGGCGGTGCTGGCTGCCGTCCCGGTGCTGTGCTTCGGGCTGTTCTCCGGCATGGCAGCGCCGCTGAGCCGGAAGTTCGGCGAGGAGCGAGTGCTCGGCTCGGCGCTCGTCCTGCTCGCCGCTGGCCTGCTGCTGCGCGGCGTCGCCCCGAGGGCCCTGCTGGTCGCCGGCACGGCGGTCGCCGCCGCCGCGATCGCGCTGATGAACGTCCTGCTACCCAGCCTGATCAAACGCCGGCATCCTGACCAGGCCGGACTGCTGATCGGGCTCTACCTGATGTCGCTGGCCGCGGGTGCGATCATTGGCTCGCTCGTTGCTGTCCCCGTCTTCTCGGCGTCAGGAGGGAATTACGGGGCCGTCCGGCTCAGTCTCGGCCTATGGGCGCTGCCCGCCCTGGTGGCCGCGGGGACCTGGCTGCCGCAACTCCGCTTTCGCACCGTGCCAGACTCAGCCACCGTGCCGGGAGCTGCCGGGCACCATGGCGTGCTGGCAATGGGCAGGTACGCCCTGGCCTGGCAGGTGACGGCCTACTTTGGCCTGCAGAGCCTCTCGTACTACGCGGCGCTGTCCTGGTTTCCGACCATGTTCCGTGAACGGGGAGCCAGCCCCGTGCACGCCGGCGATCTGCTCGCCCTGATGAACTTCGGCAACGCGGTCACCGCCATGCTGCTGCCGGTGCTCGCCCACCGGGCCAGGGACCAGCGTGTCCTGGTGGCCGTCTCGATGATGGCCATCGGCGGCGGCCTGGCTGGCGCGGCCTTCGCCCCCCTCGGCCTGGCGGCAGCGTGGATGCTGCTGCTCGGCCTCGGCCAGGGCGCATCGCTCGGCCTGGGGATTTTCCTCACCATGGCGCGCGCGCCGGATCCGGCGACGGCGGCATTGCTCTCCGGCTTCGCGCAGGGCGTCGGCTACCTGCTGGCCAGCACCGGCCCGCTGCTGGTCGGGTTCCTGCACTCGGCGACCGGCGGCTGGGACATCCCCGCCGCGGCGCTGCTCGGGGTCGCCGCCCTGCAGCTGATCACCGGCTCGCTGGCCGGCCGCGCCCTGACCATCCCGCGGCCGCAGCCTCAGCCAGGCGGGCCGTCGCCCAGCCTCACCCGGTAACCCGGCTGAGGTCCCCAGCAGGAGCCCGCTGGATGTGACTTTTCCACGGCAGGAGGCGGCAGGAGGCAGGAGGAGGCAGGAGGAGGCAGGAGGCAGCGAGCGCTGCGCGCGCCGCAGCACATCCGCGCCAATGCTGCTGAACCAGGCGAAAGGCAGGCACGTTCTCCTGGGCGGAGGCGTAGCGGCGGCCGGAGGTGCGTGATGCAAGTGCTCAGCGTGCGGCAGCCCTGGGCGTGGGCGATCGCCCGTGGTCATAAGGCGATCGAGAACCGTAACTGGGATACGGCCTACCGCGGCCAGCTCGCGGTCCACGCGTCACTCCGCGTTGATCTCGATTCCCTGGAGCGTCCGCTGGTTCTCCGCGCAGGCTGGGACCCGGCCGACCCGCTGGCCGCTACCGGCGGCATTGTCGCGGTCGTCAGCCTGGCGGACATCTGCGATGCGGCCAAGTCCGGGAAGAAGTGCGCCTGCGGTCCGTGGGCGGAGCCCGATTCCTTCCACTGGCGGCTGAGCGGCGCGCAGGCACTGCCGCAGCCAGTGATGACGGTCGGCCAGCCTGGGTTGTGGATGACATCGCCCGAGGTGGCGGCGGCCCTGGCACAGGCCCTTTCCGGTCAGCCCATGTCAGCAGGACGAGGCTGACCAGGCGGGACCGCGCCGGGTTGGCAGTCACTGGCCGGGCGCGGGCCGGGGCCTGGCTGACCTTCGCCGGCACCTAGCCGATTTTCCGCGCGAGGCGCACGCGAAACTGTCCTTCCGGCTGGTCGCCCGCCAGGAGCCAGCGGAGGTCGCGGCCGCGCTGCGCGAGTATGTCGCGAATCGCACCCCGGCCGGGCCTGGCTGACCTTCGCCGGCACCTAGCTGATTTTTCCGTGCGAGAAGATGGCGGCGTTCGTTCCCGTGCCTGCCTTGATCCGGCCGCCGCCCCACAGCGCGGTCGTCCCGGGAACGACCGCGAGCGCGCTGATTTCCGTGGCCGGCCCGGTACCGATCTTCGTGCTCCGCCACCTGCCGCGCAGGGACCGGTGCCGCACCCATGACCCCCTCGCGGAGTTGGTCACTACCCACACCCCGCCGTGGCCGTCCGAGGAGATCTTGCTGGGTATCGCGCGGCCCGGCACGGCGATCCTGACCCAGTGCCTGCCGTTCCAGTGCACGAGCTTCGGCCGCTCCCGGCCTTTCTGGCGCGCCCGGCCAGCCACCCAGACGCTGTGCGACGTCAGCGCGAGCACGGCCGTGAACCGCATACGGGCCAGGGCCTTCGCGGTGACCTGCGACCACTTGGTGCCGTCAAAATGCTCGACGGCGTTCCGCGATCCGCTCACGCCGCCGATCGCCCAGATGCTGGTGGCGCCCAGGTCGCTGGCCCGGTAGATGTCGCCGGCGATGCCGCTCACCTTGGTCCAGGTGCCG
>DATGVY010000559.1:0-5379 GCA_035299845.1 Streptosporangiaceae bacterium | reverse complement strand
ACCGGCGCGCCGGCCGGCCGGGCCAGCTCGGCGGCCCGCAGCAGTGTGCCGTCTCCGCCGATGACGATCACCATCTCCGTGCCGGCCGCCGCATCGGCCGAGGCGGGCACCTCGCGGGCGGCTGGGCAGCCTAGCTCCCGTGCCTCGGCGGCGAGCACGCGCACCGCCAGGCCGGCCGAGGTGAGCCGGTCCGCGACCAGGCGGGCGCTGCGCACGGCCGCCGGGCGGCCGGTGTGCGCCACCAGCAGGACCGCCCGCTGCGAGCTCACTGGCATCCTTCCGTTCCGCCCCGCCGGGTGCAGCCCACGGTCCGGCTGCCGTGCCTTGCCCGGCTCACTGCGGCCCGTCCTCGATCGCCCGCCGCAGCGCGGCCGCGTCCAGCGGCGGAGCGCCCCGGCGCAGCCAGAGGAAATACTCGACGTTCCCGGCGGGGCCAGGCAGCGGGCTGGCAACGATGCCGCGGACGCCCAGGCGAGCGCCGCTGGCCGCGGTCGCCACGGACGTGACCGCGGCAGCCCGCCGGGCGCTGTCCCGCACCACGCCGCCCGCCCCCACATTGCCCTTGCCGACCTCGAACTGCGGCTTGACCAGCAGCACGAAGTCAGCGTCCGCGGCCGCGCAGGCGACGAGGGCGGGCAGCACGAGCGCCAGCGAGATGAACGACAGGTCCGCGGTCACCACGCCAGGGGCCGGGGCGACCTGCCCGGGCGTGAGCTGGCGCACGTTCACGCGGTCCAGCACGGTGACCCTCGGATCGGTGCGCAACGGCCACGCGAGCTGGCCGTACCCGACATCGACCGCGACCACGTGCGCCGCGCCGGCCCGCAGCAGGGCGTCGGTGAAACCGCCGGTTGAGGCGCCCGCGTCCAGGCAGCGGCGGCCGGCCACGGCCAGATCCGGGAAGGCAGTCAGCGCGCCCGCCAGCTTGCGGCCCCCGCGCGACGCGTAGTCCGGCTCGCCGCCCGGCTCGCTGACGGCGATCGCGGCATCCTGGCCGACCTGGGTGGCCGGCTTGCCCGCAGTCTGCCCCGCCACGGCGACCCGGCCGGCCGCGATCAGGTTGGCTGCCTGCTCGCGGGACCGCGCGAGTCCTCTGCGTACAAGCTCTGTGTCGAGCCGTATCCTCCTGCTCATGGACTATCGCGGCCGCTCAGCTACCCGGCTGGCGTTGCGCGGCAGCGGGGCCGGCACTGCCGGGTGAAGCTGCCCCGCCGCCCGGCCCGGTATCCAGTTCGCCGAGCACCTCCCGCAGCCGCCTGTGCACCTGCTCGAATACCGCCGGGTGCTCCGTGACCGGCAGCCCGGGCAGGTCATCGAGCCCCGCCAGCGCCGCATCCACCCTGGCCTCTCCGGTCGCCGCGCGCTCCGGCGCCGCGTCCGCGCCGCCGGCCGGCGGCTGCCGCGCCTCATCCGTGCTGACTGGGCCGGCGGGCCGCTGCTGGCTCGCCTGCTCGTCCTGCATTCGCCATCACACTCCCCGGGCGGCCTGGGCCAGTGCGTGCGCCGCTCCTCCTGAAACGCTACCGTCCGGGAACGACGAAGCGGCGCACCTCGTCGCCTGGGCCCGGCCCGCGCGGCGGCCCGGAGCTGAACAATGACTGCGAAAGCGAGGCCATGATGGCGACCGCGGAGGAATGCCGCCAGGCGCTGGGGAGCCTGATCGCCCGCATCTCGGAGATGAATCCGGAAGACCGCGCGGCCCACCTGGCCGACCGCACACTCAGCTGCAGGGTCAGTGATCTGGGCATAACATTCCTGACCCGGCTCGGGCCGCACGGCGCCGACTCCGTCAGGGAGGCCACTGCGGCAGACGAGGCCGCCCAGATCCGGTTCACCGCCAAGAGCGATGACGTCCTGGCGATCGCCAGCGACCCCGGCAGTTTCGCCAGGGCCTGGCTCACCGGCCGGCTGAGAGTCGAGGGCAACCTGTTCGACCTGCTGCGGCTGCGGAAGCTGATGTCGTAGCCGCCGACCGCGCGGGCTGCCGGTCACGTCCGCGGAAGACGCCGGCCTGGTGGTTACCGTGCGGCGCGGCCGTTCGTCTTCGGCGGGCCGTCCCAGCTCGCCTACGACGGCGTGCCAGCGACCCGGCCTGGCACCGGTGACCCGCGGATCGGACTGCGGTCCGGGCGCCTCAACATCACCTTGCGCGAATCCGGCCTGGACTAGCCGCTGCCGCCCGGGCCGCCAGTGCGATGCTGGGCACATGCCCGAGGGCGACGTGGTCTGGCGGACGGCGCGCCAGCTGAATGCGGCACTGGCGGGCCGGGTGCTGGCCCGCAGCGACTTCCGCGTCCCCCGGTTCGCCGCCGCCGACCTGACCGGGCGGACGGTCACGGCGGCCGTCTCGCGCGGCAAGCACCTGCTGATCCGCACGGACGACGGCCAGACCGTGCACTCGCACCTGCGCATGGACGGCTGGTGGCGGATCCGGCCGGCGGCCGGACCGCCGCCGCGAGATCACCGGGTCAGGCTCGTGCTCGGGAACGATGCCTGGCTGGCGGCCGGCTACCTGCTGGCGATGGTGGAGTTGCTGCCGACCAGCCAGGAGGACCGGCTGGTCGGCCACCTGGGCCCTGACCTGCTCGGCCCGGACTGGGACGCGGCCGAGGCGGTCCGCCGGCTGCGGCTTGACCCGGCCCGGCCGATCGGCGAGGCACTGCTCGACCAGCGGAACATGGCCGGCATCGGCAACGTGTACAAGTGCGAGGTGCTGTTCCTGCGCGGAATTAGCCCGTGGCGGCCGGTCAGCGGAATCGGCGACCTCGAGGCGCTGGTCGGCCTCGCCCGCCGGCTGCTGGCCGCCAACAGGGACAGGGACGGCCACGTCACCACCGGCATGATGATGCGCGGCGCTGAGAACTGGGTCTACGCGCGGCGTGGCCGGCCGTGCAGGCGGTGCGGCGCGCCGGTCCGCGTAGCCGGCCAGGCCGCCCGCCAGCGCGGTGACCCGCAGGAGCGGGTCACGTTCTGGTGCCCGCGCTGCCAGCCGGATGCCGGCAGCTGATCAAGGCTTACCGCCGATGCCCGCCGGCCGCTGTCAGCAATGACCGCCGCCCGGCGTCATAGGAGTATGCCGGCTAACACGGACCGTGCCAGGGGCGCGGCTAGGCAGATACGACCTGGCCACCGGAAAGTCAGTGCCGGTGCCCGTGCCACGCCAATGGGGCGAGGGTTCTCACCAACATCCCCTGGTAGGACTGGCTAGCAGCGACAGCGGCGGTGTGCCGGAAAGTCTCCCGGTACGCCGCCTCAGCCCGCCCGGGCGACGCGGTTACGCGTCGCGCCTGCGGAACAGGATCAGGCCGCCGAGGATCGCGATGGCCGCGTAGCCGCAGAACACCGCGAACCCGGTCCAGGGCTGGAACATGTCCGTCCCGGTGAACCTCTCCCAGATCGCGGCGCCCGCATTGAACGGGATCCACTTGTCGATGTGCGCCGCCCAGTTGCCGGGCAGGAAGCCGCTCAGGATGAGCAGAACGAACAGCAGCCCGATGGACGCGGTGATCGCCCCGGCCGTGTGCCGCAGCACCGCGCCGATGCCGAACGACAGCAGCCCGCACGCGGCGAGGAACAGCCCGCCGCCGATCACCGCGCGTAGCACGCCGGGCTGGCCGAGGGCCGCGTTGACATGCTGGGTCGACAGGATCGCCTGGCCGGCCAGGAACGAGCCGAAACTGGTGATCAGGCCGATGACCAGCGCGACGGTCCCGAATACGATCGCCTTCGCGGCGAACAGCGTTCCCCGCCGCGGCATCGTGGTCAGCGACGTCCTGATCATCCCGGTCGAGTACTCCGACGTGATGACCAGCGCGCCGAGCACGACGATGATCAGCTGGCCGAACAGCAGCCCGAACAGGCTCGTGGCGACCGCATGGACCTTGGCGTCGGCGATGACGGACGCGCTGGCCCGGGTGCCCGCGAATTGCTGGACATGTGATACCTGGCCGAGGCTGAACAGCGCGCCGATGCTGATGCAGACCACCACCAGCGCGAGCAGCGTCCAGTACGTGGACTTCAGGGACCGGATCTTGGTGAACTCCGAGCGCAGCGCGCCGGTGAATCCGGCCCGGCCCGCCGAGGCAGCCAGCAGGGACGCGGAACCAGCGGGCCTGGCCGGCTGAGTCGATGTCATGGTCATTTCAGGCCACCTCTCCCGCGTGGACGCGTTCCCGCTCGTGCGACCCCGGCACGCCGGCGTGGAATTCCACGCTGGCCGCGGTCAGTTCCATGAAGGCCTCTTCCAGCGATGCCTGGCCGGGTGAGAGCTCGTGCAACCGCAGGGCATTCTCGAACGCAAGGTCCCCGACCCGGTCGGCGCTGAGGCCGCGCACCACGAGCATCCCGTGGCCTTCGTCGTGCACGGAGCCGCCCGCCGCCGCGACGACCTTGGCCAGTGCGTCCTGCTCAGGCGTCCGAACCCGGACTGTCTGACTCGAGTTCGCCGCGATGAACTCCGGCACCGTGCAGTCGGCTATCAGCCTTCCCCGGCCGATCACGATGAGATGCTCGGCGGTGTTCTCCATCTCGGACATCAGGTGGCTGGACACGAAGACGGTGCGCCCCTCGGCAGCCAGTGCCTTCATCAGGTTGCGGATCCACAGGATGCCCTCGGGGTCGAGCCCGTTCACCGGCTCATCGAACATCAGGATGGCCGGATCGCCGAGCAGCGCCCCCGCGATGCCGAGCCGCTGCCCCATGCCGAGGGAAAAGCCCTTGGAGCGCTTCTTCGCCACGGCGCTGAGGCCAACAAGCTCGAGCACCTCGTCGACCCGCCGCCTGGGCAGGTTGTTGGCCTGGGCCAGGCAGAGCAGGTGGTTGTAGGCACTGCGGCCGCCGTGCACCGCCTTCGCGTCCAGCAGCGCGCCTACCTCGCGCATCGGGCGGGCCAGCTGCGCGAACGCCTTGCCGTTGACGGTGACCATGCCGTCCGTCGGGCGGTCAAGGCCGAGAATCAATCGCATCGTCGTGGTCTTGCCCGCGCCGTTCGGGCCGAGGAAACCGGTTATCCGGCCGGGTTCGACGCTGAACGACAGGTGGTCCACGGCCAGCGTGTCGCCGTATCGTTTGGTGAGGCCGCGTGCCTCGATCATGAAATCGTCCTTCCTGCCGGCCCGGCCGAGCGCCCGGCCAGCCCTGCCAGTCTCGCCGCGCGCACCGCGGCACCGCATCGCCCGGCCGGCTGATCCGGGTCCGCCCGGGGGGTGATTTCAGCCAGCGATGCCGTAGTCCGGCGGGCGCACGACGGGCCAGCACAGAGCCGGGCCAGCACTGGCCGGCCGCGCGCCGGACAGGCAGGCGCGGACAGGCAGGCGCGGACAGGCAGGCGCGGACAGGCAGGCGCGGACAGGCAGGCGCGGACAGGCAGGCGCGGACAGG
>DATGVY010000558.1:0-4769 GCA_035299845.1 Streptosporangiaceae bacterium | reverse complement strand
CGCCTTGCCGTCCAGGATTCGTGCGCTCATCGCGCTCATTCTGCCGCACAGCCGCGCCAGCCGACAGCTTCCGCCGCACGAGGTGCACCAGCCCGGCCAGTTTCGCGCTGCCGCTTCATGATCCCGGGGATTTCTCAGTCGCTACGACTGAGAAATCCCCGGGATCATGAAGCCGGGTATCTGAATGCCGGAGTCGCGTTCGGGGAAGAGGAGATCCAGCAAGCGCCGTGGGGGCGCTGGAAGACGTTCGATGATCCTGATGGCAACGGCTGGGTCCTGCAGGAGAGAACAACCCCGGCTTCGCCCCCTGACAGCGGCTCTCGCCCAGATGCACGGGCGGGCCAGGGCGGCGGGCGGAAGATCGGCACCGGGGCCGGCCCACGAGCCGGCCGGGGCCGGCCCCGTGCGCCCCGTTAATGAAAGAAATGCCGTACCCCGGTGAAGTAGAGGCTGATCCCTGCGGTCTTCGCCGCCTCGATGACCTCGCTATCGCGGACCGAGCCGCCTGGCTCGGCGACGGCCCGTACACCCGCGTCGGCGAGGACGAGCAGGCCATCGGGGAACGGGAAGTACGCGTCGCTGGCCGCAGCCGAGCCGCGCGCCCTTTCCCCGGCCCGGCTCACTGCCAGCCGCGCCGCATCTACCCGGTTGACCTGGCCCATGCCGATGCCGACCGAGCCCGTGTCGGCAGCCAGCAGGATGGCATTCGATTTCACGCTGCGGCATGCCTTCCAGCCGAAGGCCAGGTCGCGCAGGGTTGCCGCAGCTGCCGCAGGACCGGCCATCAGCTGCCAGTTCGCCGGGTCGTCGCCTGGCTCATCCGCCTGGTCCGCAGACTGCAGCAGCATCCCGCCGCTGACCCGCCGCCACTCCACTCCCAGCGCGCCGTTCGGCGCCGGGCAGCGGAGCAGCCGCAGGTTCTTCTTGGCGGTCAGGATGTCCAGCGCCGCCGGCTCGAAGCCGGGAGCGACGACGACCTCCGTGAACACCTCGGCGATCTGCCGGGCGAGGCCTGTCGTCAGCACCCCGTTGGCCGCGATGACGCCGCCGAAGGCCGAGACCGGGTCGCAGCTGTGGGCCTTGCGGTGAGCCTCCGCGAGGTCGGCGCCGATCGCGATCCCGCAGGGATTGGAGTGCTTCATGATCGCCACGCACGGCTCGTCGAAGCCGGACGCGGCCCGGCGCGCCGCGTCGGCATCCACGTAGTTGTTGTAGGACATCGCCTTGCCGTGCACCTGCTCGGCGCCCGCGATCCCAGGCCCGGCGCCCGCGATCCCAGGCCCGGCGCCCGCGATCCCAGGCCCGGCGCCCGACGTGTACAGGGCCGCCCGCTGGTGGGGGTTCTCGCCATAGCGGAGGATCTCCCGGCGGGCCCAGAGCGAGCCGATGACGTCCGGCCAGCCGGCCTCCAGCGCCGCGTCATCAGGTGCGTAAGAAGAGGCGAACCAGGACGCCACCGCGACGTCGTAGGCAGCCGTGCGGGCGTATGCCTGAGCTGCGAGACGGCGGCGCTGCGCCAGCGTGAACCCGCCAGCACGCAGCGCGTCTGCCACCGCCCCGTACATCGACGGATCGGTCACGACGGCCACGCTGGCGTGGTTCTTGGCTGCCGCCCGCGTCATCGCCGGCCCGCCGATGTCGATCTGCTCGACGCAATCCTGCGGGGGCAACCCGGCCGCGACGGCCTGCTCGAACGGGTAGAGGTTGGACACGAGCAGCTCGAACGGCACGATCCCCAGCCCGGCCAGCTGCGCGAGGTGCTCAGGCCGCTTCGCGTCGGCGAGCAGCCCCGCATGCACGGCCGGGTGCAGCGTCTTGACCCGCCCATCCAGGCACTCGGGAAAGCCCGTGATGTCCTCCACCCTGGTCACCGGCAGGCCGGCCGCCGCGATCGCCGCGGCGGTGCTGCCGGTGGAGACGATCTCGGCGCCGGCCTCGTGCACGGCCCTGGCCAGGTCGGCCAGCCCGGTCTTGTCGTAGACGCTGATCAAAGCCCGCCTAATCGTTACCCTGGTCAACGGCCGAACCTCAACTTCCTGCCCTGGACGGTCCACCCCTCGCGGGCCATCCGGCCCACGGTGCCGGTCAGCAGCGAACGCTCAGCGAGCTTGATTCGCCCGTGCAGGGACGCCTCGTCATCGTCATCGCGTACGGGCACGGTGACCTGGGCGATCACCGGGCCGGTGTCGATCCCGGCGTCAACCATGAAGACCGTGCACCCCGTCACCTTCACGCCATAGCCGAGCGCGTCCCGCACGCCGTGCGTGCCGGGAAACGACGGTAGCAACGCGGGGTGCGTATTGATCAGGCGGCCGCCGAACCTGGCCAGGAAGGCACTGCCGACCAGTTTCATGAATCCGGCGAGCACGATCAGGTCCGGCTCGAAGGCCGCGCAGGAATCGGTCAGTGCCCGGTCCCAGTCCGCGCGCGCCGGGTAGTCGGCGACCCGGTGCGCGAAGGTGGGCACCCCGGCCTGCTCGGCCCTGGTCAGGCCTGCGACACCGCTGCGATCGGCACCAACAGCGACGACTCGCGCGCCGTAGGCCTTATCGGCGCAGGCATCCAGCAGGGCCTGCAAGTTGGTCCCCGTACCCGACACGAGCACGACCAGGCGCGCGGTCATGCCGTCACCATAGACGCCGGGCTCGCGGCACCACCCGCGACGCAGCCCGCGGCCACCCCGGACACCACGCAGTCCGCAAACGCCACGCGGGACGCAGACCGCAGCGCGCAGCGGGGGGGAAGTGATGAAATAGCAGAACTACCGATCACTACGCCAGGAAGGAACCGGCCCTGCCTGCCGACAAGAGCACGCGACCGCCGCTGAGCTTCCCCGAGCAGCCTGCCGGGCAGGGCCCGGAGCCGTCGCCCGGCGGATACCCGGTGCCGACGCCGGGCCCGCCTGCCGAGACGGAGCACGGCCAGCAGGACGCTCCGCCCGATGTACCGGCCGACAGGCCGCCTTCCGGAGCACCGTCACCCGGAGCACCGTCACCCGGAGCACCGCCTTCTGGAGCACCGCCTTCTGGAGCACCGCGCTACCAGGCGCCGCGCGGCGGGGCGCGGCGCGGCGCACCGCCGCGCGATCCCCACCAGCCCGGCCGGCCTCCTGCACCGGGGTTGCAGCAGCGCGCGCTGGTGGGCCTGGTCCTGAGCCTGCTGAGCATGTTTGGCCTGCTCAGCGTCTCTGACCTGTTCAGCAGCGGCAATGTGCATCGCTACATCTACCTGGTGGCAGTCTCCCTGCTGGCTGGCGCCGTGGCGCTCTGGCTTGGGGTATCAGCGATCGTGCGGTCCCGGCGCACTGCCACCGGGCGACCCAGAGGCGCCGTCTCGGCAATCGTCCTCGGCGCAATCGGCGTCCTGTTTAGCGTCATGTTGCTGATTACCTTCGCCGTGCTGTGGAAGCAGCTCTCGGTCTACTCCCGGTGCATGGCGGGTGCCAACACGCCGACGGCCCAGCAGGTCTGCCAGCAACAGCTGACCCGGTCAGTGAACGCGGAAACCAGCAGGCTCCGGTCATCCCACTAGCAGACTGTGCCTGTCGATGCTGCTGCTTGCCAAACCTGCCCGCGAGCCTTTCGTTGGCATCTCGCCTGACTGCGCAAGCGAGCGCGAACTCCGAGCTGAATCGGAGGTGTTCTGGTCACTGCGCTCAGCCATGTGTCTGAGCGGCGGCGGAACCGGCTGTCTGGCTGACTTCCTGCAGCCTAGCTGGTTTGGCCGACCACGGCGGACCTGTACTCAGAAATTTATCGAAGTTCTTTTCGGCTGCGATTCTGGATGAGGCCGTTTTGTCGGTGGCTGTCGATAACTTGATTGAAGAACATGCATCCACCAGCTATCAGCCGGGAGGAGGGACCGATGCAAGAAGAACCAGCCGTGCCTCCCGAGCCGTCGGCCATACCTGCCGGGCCGCCGCCCGGAACTCCCCCGGACGCCGCCGCCGGCCAGGCCAGCGCGCCTACATCGCACTCCAGCCTGGCCGCCGCACAGCCGGCCGGCACCCCGCCCGCCGCCGGTCCTGCCGTGCGCGGCCGGCCCTGCCGGGCCCGCGGGCGAGGATGACGATGGTGAGCCGTTTGATGCGGAGGCGTATTTCAACCCGTACTTCGGGCCGCCGGAGGGGGAGGATGCGTGGCTGGCGCGGGTCGCCTCGCCGGTCGCCGATGCCTACCTGGACGGCCGGCGGCCGGCGCCGCCGCCGGGGCGGGAGGCGCTGGCGGCCGGGTTCACCCACGGCGACCGGGAGGAAGGTGCGCGGGGGTTCGCGGCCGGCGGGGCGCTGGATGTCATGGAGCCGGGCCCGGTGCTGGCCGGGTTCACCGGCGACGCGATCGACGATGGCCTGGGCGCCCTGACCGATGATGAGCTGATCGGGTTCCTGGCCGCCGCGCGCCGGATGGCGTCGTGGGCGGGCGGGATGGAACTGGCCGCGGTCAGCCAGCTGGACACGCGCCGGGCCGCGCACGCGGCCGCGACCGGTGACCGGCGGCAGGCCGATCATGTCGCCGATGAGGTCGCGGTCGCGCTGACCTTGACCTGCCGGGCCGCGGGCCGGCTGGTGTCCCTGGCCGCCGGGGTGCGGCGGCTGCCGGCGGTGACCGCGGCGCTGGCGGCCGGGCGGATCGACGTGCCCAGGGCGGTCGTGTTCACCGATGAGCTGGCCGGGCTCGGCGACGTGGCCGCGGCCGCGGCCGCCGCGGTCGCCGTCACCGGCGCGGCCGGGCTGACCACCAGCGCGCTGCGCGAGGTGCTGCGCCGCGCCG
>DATGVY010000557.1:0-3017 GCA_035299845.1 Streptosporangiaceae bacterium | reverse complement strand
GGCGGCTGCTTGACCTGGACGCGGACCCGGTCGCCGTCGGCGAACTGCTCGGCGGCGATCCGGTGCTCGGCCCGCTGGTCGCCAAGGCCCCCGGCCGGCGGGTGCCGCGGACCGTCGACGCGGCCGAGTTCGCCGTGCGCGCCGTGCTCGGCCAGCAGGTCTCCACCTCGGCCGCCAGGACGCACGCGGGCCGGCTGGCTGCCGCGCACGGCGAGCCGGCCGACGACCCGGCGGGCGGCCTGACCAGGCTGTTCCCCGGCATGGCCGCGCTCGCCGGGGTGGACCCGGCCACCCTGGCGCTGCCGGCGGGCCGCCGGGCGAGCTTCGCCGCGCTGGTCGCCGCGCTGGCCAGCGGGTCTGTCGACCTGGGCGTGGGCAGTGACTGGGCGCAGGCCAGGGCGGGACTGGCCGCGCTGCCCGGCCTTGGCGCATGGACCGTCGAAACGATCGCGATGCGAGGGCTGGGTGACCCCGACGCGTTCGTTCCTAATGATCTTGGAGTCCGGATTGCCGCGCGGGCGCTCGGCCTTCCGGCCACGCCGGCGGCGCTGAGGCGGCATGCCGCCGCATGGCGGCCATGGCGCTCGTACGCGGTGCAGTACCTGTGGGCAAACGGCGAGCATGCGATCAACCGGCTTCCTGCCGGTCCGGCGAGAAAGTAGGGAGCTGCCGTGCGGGCACGTACCGAAACACCAGAATTTACGCAACGCGTCGTGGCCAGCCCGATCGGGCCGCTGACTCTCGTCGCGGCCGGCGGGACCCTCACCGGCGTGTACATGGACGCGCAGCGGCACCTGCCCGGCACCGTGGCCAGGGCCCGGCCGGCCGGCCGGGACGGGCCGGATGCCGCACCGCTCGCCGCGGCCGCGCGGGAGCTGGCCGAGTACTTCGCCGGGGAGCGGACGGAGTTCGACCTGCCGCTCGCGATGGCAGGCACCGACTTCCAGCGCCGGGTCTGGGCCGCGCTGCGGGAGATCCCCTACGGCGAGACCGTCTCCTACGGCGAGCTGGCCCGCGGCATCGGCAAGGAGTCGGCATCCCGCGCGGTCGGGCTGGCCAACGGCAAGAATCCGGTGGCGATCATCGTGCCCTGCCACCGGGTGGTCGGCTCGGACGGCAGCCTGACCGGGTACGGTGGCGGGCTTGACCGCAAGCGGTTCCTGCTCGCGCTCGAGCAGCGGGTCAGCGGCCAGACGCTGGCCTGACCGATGCTGGCCTGACCGGTGCTGGCCTGACCGGTGCTGGCCTGATCCGGCGCCCGGCGGGCTACCAGGTCGCGTACGCCCGCACCGGGAACGTGCCGAACGGCCGCAGCTTCGGCGGCACCGCGCTGAACCTGAACCCGGCGCCCGGCAGGGCGTCGAGGCCGGTCAGGTGCTCGCAGACCGGTATCCCGGCCGCCAGCAGCAGGGAGTGCACCGGCCGCTCCGGGTCGCCGGTGTCGTCGATGTTGAGCGAGTCGATGCCGACCAGCACGGCGCCGGTGCCGGCCAGGTAGGTGGCGGCGTCGGCGGTGAGGAACGGATGGTTACGGAAGTACTCGCCGGTCCCCCAGTGCCGGGCCCAGCCGGTGTGGATGAGCACTGCCTTGCCACGGCAGTCATAGGGCAGCAGCTGGCTGCGGCCGATGGCCCGCTGGCGGCTGCCCCGCACGTCCACCCGCAGGCCGTCAAGCTCGGCGAGCTTGCCGAGCGGCAGCTCGGACAGGTCGTCGGCGTCGGCGTAGCGGTGGAACGGGCTGTCCAGGTAGGTCCCGGTGTTACCGCAGATGGTGACCTCGCCGATCCGGAACTCGACCCCGGGCGCGTAGGTGGCGCGGCCGAGGGCGCTGACGGAGTCCGGCCGGATCTGCGGGACGGGCAGGCCCGGGTAGGTGATCATCCCGTCCTCGATCACGTGGCTGAGGTCGGCCCGGCGCAGCGTCCCTGGGCCCGCCGGCGCCTGCCCGTCTTCCCTGGCCGGCCCGTCTTCCCCGGCCGGCGTGTCGTCCCTGGCCGGCAGGTCCTGGCGTACCCCGGGCTCGGGCAGCGGCTCAAGCAGCGCCGGGCGGTGCGGCGCGCGCCGGTGCGGCGCGCGCATCACCTGCCTGCTGTGAATGTCGACGCGGTCGGTCATCAGCAGGCCCAGGTCGCGGATGAGCGCCTCGGCGAGCTCCTCCTCGGTCATCCCCGGGTGCTCGATGTCAATCCGGAACTCACGGCCGCGCAGGCTGCCTCCGTTCGAGAAGGTGATCTCGAAGTCGAGCTCAGCCCGGTACTCGCCGGCCGGGTGGTTCACCATGTGCCTTCCTGAGATCCCGCTGCCGCCGGTCAGGCGGTCCGCTCTAGTGCGATGACCGGAATAGTACGGCTGGTGCCGGCCTGATACTCGGCGAAGCCGGGGTATAGCGCCGGCTGGCGCTCATGCATCTCGTCCCGCCTGCCTCGGGTGTCTCAGCCATGCTCCCGATTCTGCCCCCCGGCCGCCAATGCGCTGGCAAGTCCCTGGATATAGCGGCCGAGCAGGCTGCCGTCGCCGTCGTGAGTGGGGTTGACCTCGGTGAGCACCAGCCCGGCGAAGGATGGGTGCGCCCGGATGGCTCCCAGGGCCGTCATCGCGGCGGCGAGGCTGACGCCCGAGCCGTAGTGCGGGAAGTTGCCAAGCGGCAGGTCGCCGGAGTCAACCACGTCCACGTCGAAATGCACCACCACCGGCCCGCTGGCTGCGGCGACGCCCGCCATGGCGCTCGCGGCCACCCCGGCGGGGTCAGCCATGAACTCAGGTGCCTCGGCCAGCCGCACGCCCGCGCCGGCCAGGAAACGCCGGCCCGCGTCGTCGGTCTCCCGCGGGTCGGCGCCCACGATCGCCAGCCGGGCCGGGTCGAGCAGCGGCGGCTGGCCGGCCAGGCCGGCCAGTTCCCGGGCGCCGCGGCCGAGCAGGTGCGCGACGCCCATCGAGTCGAGGATGCCGGAGCCGCCGCCCTGCGGAGTCCCGAGGTCCGTGTCGCCGTCGAGGTACATCAGGCCGACTTCGGGATG
>DATGVY010000556.1:0-3051 GCA_035299845.1 Streptosporangiaceae bacterium | reverse complement strand
GGGGATCCGGATCGTCCTGCCATCGGGGTAGAGCCATTTCAGAACCCCCGCGTTGGCAACAAGCAGCCGCCCGCCGCCCGGGAAGATGGGCGCGGGCAGGTCCGGGGTCCCGGGTTTCGTGGTCGCCGTTCCCGGCACCTGGTGCCCGGGCTGTGCGTGGCGTGCGGCAAGGAGGGCCGTCGTCGCGGTGACCACCATGACGGCAGCTGCGCCCGCCGCGGCCAGCCGTCGCAGCCGCTGCCGATGTCGCCGGCGCACGGCCGTCATCAGGTCGAAAGATGGCTCAGCGCCATCGACGGAAGCGGCGATGGCGTCCCGGAGCCGCTCCTGCAGATCATTCATGGTTCTCGCCTCTGGTTGAGAGTTCAGGCCGCGGGGCCGCCGGATGGCCGCTTAGCTCACGGAGCCGGGCCAGCGCGCGGGACGCCTGGCTGCGCACCGTCGCCGCGCTGCAGTCAAGCGCCGCTGCGATCTCAGAGTCCGGGGCGTCTTCCCAGTACCGCATGACCAGCACGGCCCGCTGCTTCGGCGCGAGCGCCGCCAGTGCCCGCACCAGAACGTCGCGGTCGGCGACCTGGCCGGTCCGGTCTGTCGCGGCCATGCCCATGGCCGCGTCGAGGGACTGCTCGGCCCTGCGACGTCGCATCCGCCGCCAGTCGATCGCCGCGTTCACTACGATCCGGCGTACATAGGGCTCCGCCGAGCCGTCCCGGAACAGTTGCCGCCGGCGCCGGTAGGCCCGCTCGAGCGCGATCTGGAGCACGTCCTCAGCAGCAGCCTTGTCCCAGCCGGTGAGCACCAGAGCCAGCCGGAACAACTGCGTTGACCGGCCATGCACGAACTCCTCGAAGGCATCATCGACCTTCGAGCCCGGCAACTGCGGGTCCTGTGAACCGGCCACACTTCTTCCACGCTGAAAACCATCAGGATGTTGCATGCGGCGTCAGCTCCGCAACAACCGCCGGCCCGGCGCCGGCTTCTGGGCATAACCGGCCGGGGTGGCCGGGAACTCCTGGACACCGAGCGGCCCGCCGACCGGGTCGAGGGCGGCGGCGACATGCATGTCCGCGTGGGTGTCCAAGCCGCCGGTGATGGCGCTGGTGTCTATGCGATGGTCACTGTCATCCCTTCTCAGGTTGACGGATGGCACGCACCGCTGGCAGCCCGGACCCGTGAATCCTGGCCTCTTGCCCCTCTTGCCCGGGCCAGGCAGATCAGACCGAGCGCAGCGCCGACAAATTGGTGGAGCCTGGCGTTCGTCATGTCCCAGCCGCCGATGACGTTCCTCACCGCCTGGCGGCCAGACCGTGCCCGACTTGAGAATTGTCGTGCGCCGGATACCCGCCGCAGCAAGCACGGACTAGAGATCAGAAGCTTTGGCGCTCAGCTGGTCGCAGCGGCGGATCGTTACAAAGCAGGTCTTGACCGCCGGAGCTTCGACGAAAGATTCAGTCAATCGGAGCCGCCCTTCCATGGGCAGCGTCGTGACGTCATATCAGACTTATGCGGTCGCAGCGAAGCGCCCGTAGTAAGGGCCCGGCTATGCCCAGAACGCCATCTTCTGTGCATCCTCCCATGTATAGCTGATTCACGAATCGCCACGCAGAACGAGCCCTTCGCGTAGCTGCTGCCGTGCGAGTGAGCGCTGCGTGCCGGGTGGCCAGGTCGCTGCAGGCAGCGAGCTGACGCCGCCGGGAGCGGAGATTCAGCCGGGCCGTTCCTGGGCGCCTCGCAGCGTAGTGCCGAATTCGGCGACCAGGCCGGCGAGCGCTTTGTGCCATTGGCGCTCCAGGCGGGGGCTGATGCCGGGTCCACGGCGGTACCGGGCGGCCGGTGGCCGAGCGACCGGCCGGCCCGAGCAGCCGGATTCCTGGCTCTATGGTCTGGCGGCCAGCGGGGCTGAGGGCAGCCGTGAATGCCCAGGAGCAGGGTGCCGGCCTTGGGGCACGATCACCGGAAGAGCCAGGCCCGGAGTCGTGGGCTTGCAGACCGGCGGCACGCGGCCGCATCCAGCGCCGATGGGGGTCCACAGCTGCTGTCACAGAGCCTGCAGAAGAGAATACCGCCGTTCGACTCGGGCCGGCAGAAGGGCAGGGGCCGCCACGGCCACGCGCGGCATGGCGTGGTGCTGACCAGGAGCTCGGCACGTGCCGGCCGGGTGATGCGGCCTGGCGGACCCTGCGCGGCGGGCGGTAGACGAGCCGAGCCGCGGCCTTCCGGCCTGCCCGCCAGGATCGTGCAGGATGCGGGCGAACAGGTGGGTGTCGCCGCCATAATTTTGGCCATTGACAGCACGGACCGCGGGGATGAGTATCTGCACCAGGACCCGGCGCCGAGTTGCCGCCGGGAATGGTGCTCACCCAGCGGAGGTGGGGCCTATGCCTATTACTAGCCACGTCAGCGATGCCAGCCGTGCGGTCGCCAGCCCCCGCGCCCTCCCCGCATCAGGCACCGGGCAAGTTAGCCGGGCTCGGCGTGGCAGGTGCTAACAGGCGACCGCTGAGTTCCTGGCAGGACTGCTCCCATGTCACATCATGTTCTTCGCGCTGCTCTCGAGGAGAGAATCGATGTCCGTCGAAGACAACAAGAAGCTTGTGCTGCGCTGGCGCGATGAGATCTGGGGCAAGCGAAACGTGAACGCCCTGGATGATCTTGCCGCTCCCGATTACGTCGCCCATATCGCCGGCTTTCCCGGGCCGGTCCGGGGCCGCGAGGCGGGCAAGCAGATGTTCGCCGCCTGGCTCGCGTCCTTCGAGATCCGCGTGACAGCCGAGTTCCTTATCGCGGAGGGCGACATGGTGGCCGTCCGCGACAGCAACTGGGCCAAGAGCGTGGGCGAGTTCCAGGGGGTCCCGGCTACCGGGAAGGAGGGCACCCTGACCAGCACGGACCTCTACCGGATCGTCGATGGCAGGGTTGCTGAGCAGTGGTTCGAAGCTGACTACACCGGCTTCATGCAGCAACTCGGCGTCCACCCGCACTAGGACCAGGGTCCATGGCCGTGCCGGGAGGCATCATGTCCGCAGAAGACAACAAGGCAATCGTGACTGC
>DATGVY010000555.1:0-4963 GCA_035299845.1 Streptosporangiaceae bacterium | reverse complement strand
GGCGCGGTGCCGTTCTCCAGGGGTGCAAATTAGAACATATTGGGTATCTTCCTGGTTCTGCCAGGTCAGCGATTGATCAACATCACGTAGGCGCGCCACAGGTGTTGTGCAACGACGAGGTGGCGTGTCACCGGCGGTGTGCCGTCGTGTTGAGCTGGGCCATGAATTCACGGTTGGCGGCACGGGCGGCGGTGAGGTCCTCGTCGCGTTGTTCGAGCTGGAGCCGCAGGTCGATGGCCTGCTGCTCGAGGTGGGTGATCTTCTGTTCGAGGGCGTCGATATCGGCGGGGGTGCCGAGCCCGGATTCGCGCCAGGCCTGTTCGCCGAGCGCCTCGGAGAGGCGGTGTTCGAGTTGCCGGACGCGGGCGGTGAGCCGGAGGGCACGTTCGTGGGCGGCGAGTAGGTCGGCTTGCAGGGAGGCGCGGGTGACGGCCGGGCCGGCTCCGTCGCCGGTTGCGGGCGGGGTGGCTTCGAGTGCGTGGATCTTGGCGAGCAGGTCGCGGTGCCGGTAGAGGAAGGTGCGGTCGACGGCTGCGGCGCGGGCGATGGATGAGACGCTGATCTCGGTGCCGTCGTCGGCGGCCTTGTTAAGCGCGGCGATGACTCGCTGGCGCCGGCGGGCTGAGTCGGCTTGGCGGCCCTTTGCCATCGCTTCGGTCCGCCGGCCCGGCTCGGCGGGCGCCGTGCTGGAGCTGGTCATGCCAGGGCCTTGCCTTTGGGTGAGGGCGGGACGGCGCGGACGGACGGCATGCCGAGGCTGACCGCGCGGTGCTTGCGGATGACGGTGACCGCTTCATCGATCTGGGCGTGCTCAGCGGCGGGAAGCTGGGTTATGTCTCCTTTGATCCGGCTGATGAGCCTGCGGATCCGGGTGATTTCCTCTTGCGCTGGGGTGGCGTCAGCGCGGGCCCACTCGTCGACGCCATCGATGGCGGCGGTGAGGCGTTCGCGGGTGCGCAGCAGGTCGTCCAGGTAGGCAGTGAGGTCGGGCAGGCGGGAGACGTCGGTGCGGAAGTGGTCGCAGCCGGCGCAGCGGAACCGGATCGGGCAGGCGCCGCCGCCGGCTTGCACGTTGGATGGCTCGGTGCAGGTGCCGTAGGGGACGGCGACCTCGCCGACCGCGTACCGGGCATGCTCGGATTCCAGCAGCGCGGCAGCGTCGCGCCAGATCCGGTTGCCGTGCCGGTCGAAGCTGAGGGCGGTCACCTTGTCGACCGCGGCGCGGCGCCGGTCCTCGCCAACGCGGTAGTAGCCCCGGGTGACGTTGAGATTCCGGTGATCGAGTAGCTCGGCGAGGACATCGATGGGCACGCCGGCGTCGGCGTGGCGCTGAGCGTAGGTGTGCCGGTAGGCGTAGGGGGTGACGCGTGCCGGGTCGAACTCGCCGCCGCCGCGGCCGCGCAGCGTGCCCAGCGAGGTGACCCACTCGCGGTGCCGTTCATCCAGCGCGTAGAGGCTGATATGCCTGCGCCCATCTGGATTGCGGCGCGGGGAGGGCAGCAGTTTCAGCTCACTGGCCGGGGTGCCGGGGAACCGGGCGCGGACACGGGCTTGCTGGCCGGTGATCACCGTGGCGGTGGCCTCGCTGATGGGCAGGCGGCGGCTGAGCCGGCCGGCCTTGGCGTTGTCGTAGACCAGGACGGGCGTGCCGCCGGAGTCGCGGGCCAGGCAGTCCAGGGGCAGGCCAAGGATGTCCTCAGGCCGCCGCCCGGTATCGATCCCGATCTGGGTGGCTGCCCTGACCTCAGCGGGCTGCAGGGTGTCCAGGCTGGCGCACAGCACGGTCATGATCTCAGGCGGCAGGTCACGGCCCGGCTCGCCGCGTGCAGGCCCGGCGGGGATGTCGCCGCGGCCGAGTGTGAAGTCGCCGGGCAGCCCCGCCGCTGGCTGGCCAGGCCGGGTCAGGCCCAGGGCGCGGATCCCGGCCAGGATCACGCCGGTGCCCCGGCAGATGACGTTGCGGTGGCGGCGGCTGATTTTCGCCTCCGATTCGAGGTAGGCGAGCCGGCTGAGGAAGGCTTCGATGTCGGGCCGGCCCAGCGCGGCCGGGGAAAGCCCGCCGTCATCGCGCGAGCGCAGGCTCTCCGACAGCCGCGTCAGAGCATTGACTTTCGACTGGACGTTCTTGACGCCAGCACCGCGGTGGCGGGGCAGGTCCCCGGCTGCCCACCGTTTCGCTGCCTCCCGCAGCCAGCCCTGGCTCAAGCCGGTGAACGACAGATTGCCGCGGTGGCCGAACACCACCAGATCCCACACGTCCCTGGCCTGCTCGCTAGCCGGGTCTGCCCGGGCGCGCCGGACGTGACGGACCATCGCCGCCAGCAGCAGCCGGGCGGGCTGGAACCGGGCACGCCCGGCGTCACACGCCTCAATGGAGGCGGCCTGCTGACGGCGGAGCGTATCGCAGACCGCCCGCAGGCAGACATCAGTGATCTTCGCGCCCTGCCTGGTGTGTTCCTGTGCTCCGAGCAAGACCCCGGTCACCGTCAGCGGCGCGAGTCCCCGCAGGCTCACCCGCCCGCCTTCGGCAACCTCGGGCTCAGTCGCCTGCCAGCGCTGCGGGTCCAGATCCGGGGTGGTCCGGGCAGCGGCCCGCCACCGCTGGTAGTGGGCGGCGCAGTAGCCGCGATTGCCGCTGTCGGCCATCCGGGAGCACGCCGCCACCAGGCATGGCCCTGATGGCGGCCGCGGCCGCGGATCGGCCGCGAACCTCTCGACCGATACCCCGGGCATCCGGCGGTGCTGCTGGTAATGCGGCATGCACAGGGCCGCCCGCGGCGACGGCGGCGCTGATCCACACCCGGGGACCGCGCATCCGGCCGGCCGGGCGGGCAGCGGCGGCAGCTGCGTCATCGAGGCGATCTGCCCAATGGCCAGACCCTGCCCGGCCAGCCTGGTGCAGCACCAGCCGCACACGCCGCCGAGCTCGGGCCGCATGGTCGCGGTGCACCCGCTCACGCGGCACACCGGCCGGCCCAGCAGCCGGTGCTCCGCCGGCGGGGACAGCACCCGGCTGCCCGGGTCCCACCCGGCCCCGGACAGGAACCCCGGATCAAGCAAGCCGGCCAGGTCAGCCGCCGCGCCGTCTAGCGCTACCCCGGCCAGCACGTCCGGGAACTCCCGGGACAGCGCAGCCGGCGCCGCCGCGGTCATCAGCGCGGTCACCGGATCACTTCCGCCTGCTCGCGCGGGCTGGGCACCATCTCGACAGCGGCCCGCAGCCGGCCCGGATCTGGGTGCAGGTACACCTGTGACGACGACACCGAGGCGTGGCCGAGCAGGTCAGCGACCACGTCGATACCGCACCCGGCATCGGCGGCGCTGCTCCCGAAGGCGTGCCGCAGCTGATGCGGCGTGACGGCCGCTGCCAGGCCCGCCCGGCGGGAGGCAGCAGCAAGCAGATCGCCGATCCCATCCGGGCGCATCGGCGCGCCTATCGGCGGCCGGAACAGGTTCACCAGCACGAAGTCGCTCCCGGACGCCTGCGGGACAGTCATCCGCTCGAGCTCGTAGGTGTCGAACGCCTGGACGGCCAGGAAGTCCAGCGGCACGGCGCGCTGCCGGCGTGACTTGGCCCAGGCCCCGTTGGGATTGCCGTCACGGCGGACCACATGCAGGTGCGCGCGGGTGACCTCGCACCCCAGCGGCCGGGAGTCAGCCAGCAGGTGCACATCGCAGCGGCGCAGCCCGCACAGCTCGCCGCGGCGCAGCCCGGCCCGGGCCATCAGCACCACGATCAGCCGGTCCCGCGCCGACAAGCACGCACGCAGCAACGCGACGATCTCCTCATCGCTGGCCCGGTCCACCGGCGTTTCCGGCTCGTGCAGCCGGTGCCGGGCCCGCATCCGCCAGCGCATCCGCCCGTCCTCGCCGCGAGCGACCTCAGGCAGGTCCCGGTCATCAGCGACCTCATACAACAGCGCCACCAGGTCCCCGCTCGCCTGCCCGGCGGCAACCGCGTGCACCACCATCGAGCGCACCGCGGTCAGCACGCCGTTGACCCGGCGGGCACCGCGAACCGGGGCGACGCCCGGCCCGGCCAGCACAACCCCGGGCGACGACGGGGCGCCGGCCCCCGAAACCGCCGGCCCGGCGTGCGCCAGCCAGGTCATAAACAACCCCAGCTGCCCGGCACCCGCCTGCCAGGTACGGCCCGTGCTCGCACACCACCGCAGGAACAACGCGATCGAGTGCGCGTAACTCTTCGTTGTCGACTCTGCGCCATCACGGCCGAACCGCACCTGCCGCAAAAACCCGTCCGCGACCGGCACCACAGCCAGATCCTCATCCAGCACCGTCCAGTACCTCGCCCCGGACGGCAACCTCACCAGGAACACCCGCATGATGTGATCCCCCGATCTCGCGCTGAGCTGCATGAACTACTATCAGCAACGAGCACGACACCCAGGGAGACACGCCGCAGAACCCACTCACATGACAGATTCACGCATCGTCATGCAACAGGCAGAAGACCCCTGGAGAAGTGCCGTGCGCGCGGCTGCACACCCGGCAAGTCCTGTGGGAGTGGCACCACGGCGAGCTAGCCGAGGCGGTCGAGTTACTGGTCTCCGAACTCGTTACCAATGCCGTGCGGGCGTCAGCCGAGCATGCAAGCGGCCAGCATGACGGCGTCGCGGGCACCGTGCCGGTCGTGCGGTTCTGGCTGGCGGCGGACGGCCCGCGGGTGCTGATCCAGGTCTGGGACGGCTGCGACACCAGGCCGCAGCGGCAGCAGCCCGAGGTAGCCGCCGAGAGCGGCCGGGGCCTGCTGCTGGTCGAGGCCCTCAGCGAGCAATGGGGGTGCTACGTCCCGGCCGGCTGGCCCGGCAAGGTGACCTGGGCGCTCGTTGCCCCGGGCTCGGCACGGTGCTAGGAACGCCGGCGTCCGGCAGTTAGCGGAAGTGGCCGCGATCCGTGCGACACTCCCCGCGGGCGAACAGGAAACAGGAGCCGATCTGGGCTA
>DATGVY010000554.1:0-1599 GCA_035299845.1 Streptosporangiaceae bacterium | reverse complement strand
TGGCGCACTGCCTCACCGGGCACTTCACCACGCCCGCCACGCGACGCTATGGCCGCGGCAGCCTCGACCCGCCGAACCGGCTGGCCTTTCTGCTCGACCACGAGTACACCCAGCAGGGCCTGACCTGGAACCGGCTCAAAGGCGCCGACGCAGAGCGCGCCGCGCTGCTGCGCGCCGCCGCGGAGCGTGCCGGGTGCGAGGCGGTGCTGGCGCTCGCCGAGGTGAAGGAGACGTGGGACGCCTGGCCCTCCGACGGCGAACCGTGGGACGACTACGGCTATTACGACGAGGAGGATGAAGACGAAGACGAAGAGGACTACGGCGGCGTCTCCCGGGACCGGGGCAGCGACAACGATGACTACCAGCTCAACGAGCTGATCGACGACGAGGTCACCCTCGGCTGGTGGACCAGCCCGGACGGCACGGGCGGCGAGCCGATATCGCTGCACGTCCCCGACTCCGAGGTGTGTGCCACCACCCCGAGCGCGGACCTGGTGCCCTACCAGTCCGAATACGAGGGCTACATGGGCAACTACGGCAACACGCTGGACCGGTGGTACCGCCGGGCCGCGGTCGTGGTGTGGCCGCTGGACCGGGCGTTCGCGGCGCGCGCCGAAGCCGGGTCGCAGTGGGCGCTGTCGGAACTGCGCACCCGCATCGAGGCCGGAGACGTGGCAGGGGCACGTGCTGGCGTGGAGTCGCTCGCGCCGTTCTGGAAAAAGATCGGATCGCAGGCCGGACTGCTGGGCACGGCGCTGCATGTGGCGGCGGGCCTGGGGGCAGCTGAGACGGCGGCGATGCTGCTGGAGCCGTTCCGGGTGGAGACGGTCGCGCCGGAGCACGCGGGTGGGCTGGCGGCGGCCGGGCAGTACGGCGAGGAGTGGACACGCGGGGTCATCGCCGGGTGGTTCGGGCCGGGGCACTACCTTGAGGCGGACCGGTACGAGTGGGTGGACAGACTGCCGGGGCTGTGCGCGGCGCTGCGTGCCGCCGGCGGTCCGCAGGTGGCGCGGCTGCTGGCGGCCGGCGCCTGGGACTGGATGGGCGATCAGCTGCGGCTCTGGACCACCACCGCGCGGACCGAGATCCGGCAGCCGCGACTGGAGATGCTGAGCTCGCCGCTGGTGCGGCTGCTGGAGGCAGCCGACCACGAGCTGCGGGATGAGATCGTGGCGGCGCTGGGCGGGTACGGCGACAGCGCGCTGGGGTGCCTGATGCCGGCGCTGCGTTCGGCGGCCGCTCTGCCGGCGGACGCACGGCGGGCGGCGGGGCTCGATGTGGTCGCCCGGGACTGCGGGCAGCGACTCGGGGTGATCATCGCGCGGCCGCTGCGTGAGGAAGACGACTGGTCGATCGAATGGGCCGGGTGCGGGTGCGACCTGTGTGGCGCTCTGGGGACGTTTCTCGGGTCCCGGTCGCAGCGGATCTTCGAGTGGCCACTGGCGACGGACGGACGGCGGCACGTCCACACCCAGATCGACTCGGCCGCGCTGCCGGTGCGGCACCAGACCCGGCGGCAGGGGCGGCCGTACACGCTCGTGCTGACAAAGACCGGCGAGCTGTTCACCCGCGAGAAGGACGCGCGGCACAAGGCCGTGA
>DATGVY010000553.1:0-7181 GCA_035299845.1 Streptosporangiaceae bacterium | reverse complement strand
CCTGTCCTCACCGGCCGGTCCTCACCGGCCTGTCCTTACCGGCCTGTCCTTACCGGCCGGTCCTTGCCGGCCGGTCCTTGCCGGCTGTCCTCGTCAGCCGGTCCGGGTGTGTCCGCTGCCGGCATGTCCGCATCAGCCCTTCCGGCCAAGCACCGCCCGGATCTGCTGGAACGCCGTGTAGTTGGCAACCACGTCCAGGTCCCCTGGCAGCACCCTATCCACTACGTCATCGATGTTCTCTGCCAGCTCGAACGCCACCTGATCGGCCTCTAGCCTGACCGCCAGGTCGAGTCGCCGCTGGCCGGTGACGAACACCGGACGGCCGCGTAGCAGCCGGTAATCCACGTCCCAGAGCCATGACGTATCCCTGCCGTCTGGCGCCTGCGCGTTGACGGACAGCATGACGGGCGAAGGGCCGGGCTGGAGCACGTCGAATGCCTCCAGCCAGCCGGCCGGGTTCTTGGCGAGCAGCAAGCGGATCCGCCGTCCGTGCCGCTCAACCTGCGTGTAGCGGCCGGCCACCGAGGTCACCTCACGGAGCCTGGGCAGGGCCTGGGCCACGGCCGCTCCGAAGAAGTCAGCCACGGCCAGGGCCATCACGGCGTTGGAGCGGTTGGCCCGGCCCGGCAGCGCTAGCGACAGCTCGCTGACCCGGCCGGCCGCGTCGATAACCGCAGAATCCTCCAGCACCCACCTGGCCGACGGCCGGCGAAAGGAGCACTCGCCGCATCGCCAGCCGAGCTCATCCCTGCGCAGGTGCGAACCGCATTCCGGGCAGCACCAGGAGTCCTCATGCCAGCGCTGGCCCGCCGCCACCCAGGTCACTCGCGGCGCAGCGCTGGCCGCCCAGACGATCAGCGGATCGTCCGCGTTGGCGATCACCTGGCAATCCGGCGCCGCGGCGAGCGCTTCCCGCCATCGCCGCGCCACCATCCAGATCTCCGCGGCCCTGTCCATCTGGTCGCGGCTCAGGTTCAGCAGCGCGACCACCCGGGCTCGCGTCGTGCTCAGGATCGCCGGCATGTACTTCTCGTCGACCTCAAGCACCGCGAACGGAGCTCCCCGCGCCTGGCCGAGCGCGGAAGCAAGGCCCGCCTCCATGTTCGCGCCGAAGGCGTTGGAGGCGACCTCCTGGCCCAGCGCGCCCAGTGCCGCCGTGATGAACCGGGTCGTCGTCGTCTTGCCGTTAGTGCCCGTCACCAGCACGATCTGGCGGTCGGCCGACAGCAGCCTGAGCAGGTCGGGTTCCATGCGCAGGCTCAGCACGCCGCCGATCACCGAGCCGTCGCCACGGCCGGTGAGCCGCGAGACCCGTCCCGCCGCGCCGCCAATCGTCGTCGCAAGGCGCGCACGCAGCGGAAACTTCCCCATGGCCGCCGATGCTATCCGGCGCCGCGACCGGACTGATAGGCCGCCAGTGCCGCTCACCGGATGCCGGGGCCCGCGATGAACCGGCGCGGCCAGGACAGCACCGCCTCGAGCCAGCCGGAAATCCCCATCTCACCGGCAGCCTGGCGCAGCTGGCCCCGATGGCTGACGCCGATGACGACATTGGCCAAATCTTCGGTGAAGGCGCGCTGGTCGTCCTCGCCGAGCAGCGCATTCCAGGCCGGCAGCCGGTTGCGCGGCAGCTCCATCGACAGCGGATGCCTGCGCAGGCCGCGGATCCGCTGACCGATCCGGACGTCCGGCCGGTCCGCTACTCCGGCAAGAGCGAAGTCGAGCCGCGGCGCCGGCGCGAACACGTCAGGCGGATCGCTGTTCAGCGGGTATACCCGGTCGATCTCGTGCAGCCAGCGCAACTGCGGGATCACCCAGTCCGGGCCGACCCGGAACCCGGCCCCTTTCCCGCCCGCGAGCATCCGCTGCGCGGTGGCGGCTACGGCTGCCATCAGCCGTTCCGGATCATAGTAGGAACGCACGGTCAGGGCGCGGCCCGCCATCGCCTGGTCGATGACCGTCGCGAGCAGGCATTCGCGCAGCCGCGGGGCGAGCGCCGCCCACCGCTGCCGCAGCACCGCCGGGACCAGCGGGAACCCGCGGTTGGTGAGGTAGGCCAGCACAAGCGCTTCGGTCCAGACCCGCAGCCAGGCGTCCTCCGGCCCGCTGGCCAGCAGGTCGGCCGCGCGGAGCTCGAGCAGGGTGCAGGCGTGCCCGGTCACGCACGCGGGCCCGCACGCCGCGCAGCGCCTGCCGCTGAGCGGAGGCGCCGCGGCGGCCTGACCGCCGGCCCGCTCCCTGTCCTCCCCTGCTGGCACCCGGATCCGCAACGGCCGGTCCATGCCGTCAGCGAAGACCGCGGCCACCCCCGGCTCCAGCGACACCACCTGCCGGGACTGGTCATCGTCCAGGTTCATGGCCGCGCCGACCAGCTGCCGGTCATCGAGGGCGGGCAGCCGGTGCAGGATCTTCAGCGCGGTGTTCTTCACTACGTCCGGGACCAGCTTGGCCGGGATCTGCTCGGCCACCACGATGCCGACTCCGTACGCCCGGATTTCCGCGAGCATGCTGGCGAACAGCTCGACCGCGTGCGCGCTCGCGCCTTCCCTGCTGGCGCGCAGCAGGCGGTGTGCCTCCTCGATCACGATGACGTGCCGCAGCCCGGCCCCGCGGCGGCCGGCCGCCGCGCCCGCCGCCTGCCCGCCGCCCGCCTCCGCGCCCGCCGCCTGCCCGCCGCCCGCGGCCGCACTGCCGACGGCCGCGCGGCCGGCCTGGCCGTCGCCGGACGCGGCGCCGCCAGTGCCAGGACACCCGCGACGGGCCCGCAGCCGCAGGTACTCCACGATCCTGATGATCAGCGTGCCGATCAGGAACGCCTTGTCCTCGTCATTGGCCACGTCCTCGATGGCGAGCACCACATTTCGCCGGAGAAGCTCGCCGACGTCGGCAGGATGCCCGCCTTCGAAGAACCTTCCCGCCGAGCCGATCCGCAGGGATCGCAGCCGCACATCGACGAAGCCGCGGACATCGGCCTGCAGCTCCCGGCCATAGCCGACGTCGTCAATCACCTCAAGCGCGGCTCGCTGCAACTGGGCCAGCGTCGGGGTGACCGGCCCGGTCGGCGCCCCTGGCACGCCAGCGCCGGTCACGACATCCCAGCCGCACGCGGCGTAGACGCGCTGCAGGGCCTGCGACATGATCTGCGGGAACGGCTCTTCAGCGGCGAAGGCTGCAAGGAAGAGCGCCCGCACCATGTCAATGTGGGCCTGCACTGGGTAGCCGGGCTCCGGGGCAAGCGGGTTCACCGACAGGGGCACCGCACCCGGATCGGACGGGTTGATCACCGTTACCCGACCAGCCCCGGCGATCCGCCCCGCCATCGCGGCGTACTCAGATTTGACCGGCTCGATCGCCAGCCACGGAACTCCAGCGAGGGTGAGCTGCTCCAGCATGTGCCGGACAGTCTGTGATTTGCCGGCCCCGGTCGCTCCGGCAACGAAAGCATGCCGGTTCAGCGTGCCGAGCGGCACGCGGAACCTGCCCACCGGCCGGTCCTGGCCATCCAGGATCGCGCCAAGATCGATCGCCGGGGCGGCGCTGATCTCGCTGGTCACATCGAAGTACCCAGGGTCGAGCAGGCGGACGCCCGGCACCTCCCCGCGGGGCAGCCCGGTAAGCGCTGCCAGCGTCCCTGCCGTCGCCGCGAACGGTACCTGGGCGCCATCCCTGGCATCCGCCAGCTTGACGACGAGCGCGTCGGCCAGTTCGTGGATGCCCTCGGCACAGCGCAGCCGGTACGGGTGCCCGGCCAGGCTCACCGAGCCGACGAGCACCGGGGCGAGCAAGCTCAGCTCCTCCTCGCTCGCCGCGCCGGCCAGCACCCGCACATTCCAGAGCCCCGCCTCGCGGAAGGCATCGAGCTCGGCCAGCCGGCGCTCGGAGCGCTCGACGTCAAGGCGCGCCCGTTCCTCTTCGTAACGGCGCAGCACGTTCAGCTGAGTACGCAGTTCGGCGATCTCCGCGTCGATGAGGTCCGTCGGCTCGGCGACCACCAGCCAGCCGAACGGCCTGGTCATCAGGGATATCAGCGTCGACTCGAACAGCGGGACGTGGCCGTCGCTGGCATCGGCGCGCGGCCCGCTCCGCTGTCCCTGCTGACCCGGCCCGGCGTGCTGCGGCAACCGGCGGTGCCTGCCACGCTCGTCCTGCGCCCCGGCAAGTGGCGGCGCCTGCCGAGCCGGGCACGGCGCCCAGACCAGCCGGTCAAGGTCGGCAAGCCAGCTATCGGGCATGGGCACGCCACGGGCACCTGCGGGAAACATCAGCTCCACCGTTGCGCGGCCGGCGTGCCCGGGCTCCCGGGCGTTGCCGTACCGGGGCCCAGGGTCGCTGCGGACCGGGCCCCCGGCCGGCCCTCCCCCGGCCGGCCCTCCCCCGGCAGGCTCGGTCCACGGGCTGGCCGGGCGCGCGGCCGGCAGCGGTCCCGCGTTCGTGATCAGCTCAAGCGGCGCACCGGCACCGCGGGACAGCCAGCCCGCGATGAACGGGCGGCGATGCTTGGCCGCATTGAGGGCCGCGGGCAGTATCTCGATGTAGTCCTGCTCCGCCGAGCCGCGGCCACTGGCGGCGGGAGTGATCGCGAGTACCCGGTACCACGGCCCGGCCGTGCCGCCCCCGATGCCCGAGGTTCCGCCCACCTTGTGTGCATACCAGTCCGGTGCCGCCCATGCCACCCTCTTGCCGAGTGCGGAACCCCCGATAACAGTCCGGATCCCCGCCACCGCCAGCTCCGCCTTCCCAGGGCAACGGTGACTATCGCCGGTAGGTGCGCCAGTCAAGTCGCTCGGGGGGCGGGCCGATGTTGGGTGGCGGTTCCTCGTCCGGCACTGCCCACGGAGACGGTGTCTTGTCCGGCTGACCGCCCGGCGGGGGCAGACCGCCCGGCGGCGGCTGACCGCCCGGCGGCGGCTGACCGCGCGGCGGGGGCAAACCGCCCGGCGGAGGCCACTGGATTCCGCCGGGCGCGGCGCCAGACCCAGGCCGACCAGCCGACGCAGACCCACGCCCTGGCCCGGTCCCACCACGTCCGCCAGCACCAGCCGACCCAGCCGCACCAGCTCCAGCCCCAGACCCGCCGGCCCCAGCACCGCCAGCCCCAGCACCACCAGACCCGAACTCGGCCCAGGCACCACCAGAACCGGCACTGGCAGAACCGGCCCAGCCCCGGACGGGCACCACCAGCTCCGGCGCCCGGCGCGCCTCTTCGAGGCTCACCAGCGTCGCCGTCGGCAGTGCCATGATGCCCGGGTTCGCATCGGCGAGGACCACCTGGCGCCCAGCCCGCCCCGCATACGAGACGATCATGGCGCTCGGCGGCAGCTGCTGCAGCTCATGCTGCTCGACAAGGAACTCGCGGCAGCGCTGGGCGGTCCTGGCCAGCGACTCGTTCCCGCCCACCGCCCGGGACGTGCTCAGGCCCCATGCCGTGCTCTCGTTGATGCCCGCGGTGAGCGAACGCGAGTCGGACACACTGCGCGAGTAGCTCGCGTCATGGCTCACCGAGCCGGTGAAATGCCCGAACGGAGCGAACGCGTCCTGGCGGCTGCGGCCGCGCCCGCGGCTCCGCCCGGCGGTATCGCTCGCGGACACCGAATCCGCCACCGAGTCCGCCGTGCCGACGGTGCTGGTATACGAGTCTCCCCCAGTGTCGGTAATCGACGTGCCGACCGTGTCGGTCAGCTGGGTGAGCACGAACCGGTACTCGGTGCCGATCTGCTCGCTGGCCGTCTTCGCATCCTCGGCATTGCCCAGCCGCATGAACGCGACCGCGGCGTTCCCCCGGCCGAGCCGTTCCTTCACGTGCGCGGGAATCGAGCGGTACGCGATCACCAGCCCGGTACCGGACACCTCACACGCGTCGCCGATGCCGTCAAGCACCTCTCCGGCCAGCTTCTCGGCGCCGAGCACGCAGAGCGTGTGCTGCCAGCGCTGGCCGGCCGGCGCGGCCGGGGCCCGCCGGAGCAGCCGCGTCATGGCGGCCGTCATGTAGGTGCCGAGCACCTTGTTGCCGAACGCGCCCGCCCGCCGGTCCAGCCACGCCACCCGGAGCCTGCTGGCCGGCAGGCCAACCGGCGCCGGCGCCAGCCTGTCCAGCTTGCGGAGCCTGGACTCCAGCGCCCACGCGCGGTCGATCACGACCCGGTCCGCGGCGCCCCGGCCGTACAGCGCCGTGATCTTCGTGAGCTGGTCCTCGCTGAGCAGCCCGGCGCGCAGGTCCCCGCGCGGATCGCCGACCTGGCCGAGCGCCCGCAGCGCCGCCGTGACCTGGGCGATGCTGGCCCCGTCACCGAGCACGTCGAGGACCCGCTCCAGTATCGCGTTGTCGTGCGACGGGTCCGCCGCGACGCCAGGCTGGCCGCCGACGCTGACCGTGCTGGCCAGCAGGTCGGCGAAGGCATCGGCGTCCAGGCCGCAGCCGAGGTCGAGCCGCGGCAGGTCCCGTGGCAGCACCCAGACAAGCGGCTCGATGCCGGACCGGCCAGCCAGCGCCAGCAAGTCGCCTGCCACGCCGCCCTCGGTGAGGTCGAGCACGGTGACCTCGCCGCCGGCGTCAAGCCGCGGGGCAGCCATCATCGTAAGCATCGCCGACCAGCCGGACAGGGTACCGCCGGCCACGTCGACCCGGTCGATATCGGCCGGCAGCGTAACTGCGTACCAGTGCAGCTGGCGGTCGAAGGCGGCGCGGCGCGCCTGCCAGTCCCTGAACATCCGCGCGTGAGTTTCCTGCCAGCTGACCAGCCTGCGCTGCTGCGCGGCGCGGATCATCTCGACCCGCCGCCGCTCCGCCTCGATGCGCGCGGACAGGTCGCGCCGGCCGGCCCAGACTGCCCGCCCGCTGCGGGCCGCGACAGCCAGGCAGGCGATTAGGCCGAGCCCGGTCAGCACCGCGTTCGCCGCGCCGGCCTGCCAGAGCGCGAGCACGGCGGCGGCCAGCGCGACCGACCCGCCGCAGGCGAGCTTCAGCGGCCGGTTCAGCCGGTTCTCCTCGCGGCGCTGGGCGGCGACCCAGCCCGGGTTGAGCTGCTCGGCCTCGGGCGGGACTGGCCGCCGCGGCAGCGGGCCTGGATCGGGATGCAGCAGGGCGTACTGCCAGCCGACGTAGATCCGGTCGGCACGGACCTGCGTGCCGTCCGGGGCTGACGGGCCGGCCGGCCGGCAATCCTGTGCCGCGGCCCGCTGCG
>DATGVY010000552.1:0-10776 GCA_035299845.1 Streptosporangiaceae bacterium | reverse complement strand
CGGCGCGGTGTGGATCTGGAACCTCGCCGGCCGGCACTTCCCCGAAGCCACCCAGATCGTTGACCTCTACCACGCCCGCGAGCACCTGCACGACCTGGCCAGGCTGCTGGAGTTCATGCTCGGCGCCCATCGCGAGGAATGGCTCGCCAAGCGGCTCGGCGAGCTGGACGCCGGCGACATCGGCGCCATCACCGCCGCCGCCCGCCAGTTCCCTCTCGCCGGGGCGAAAGGCGAGGCGCTGGACACAGCCCTGGGCTACTTCGAGAACAACGCGCACCGGATGCGCTACCAGCACTTCCGCTCCCTGGGCATGTTCGTCGGCTCCGGAGCCGTGGAGACCGGGTGCAAGGCGGTACCGGGCAGCGCCTCAAACTCTCCGGCATGCACTGGTCCTGCAGCGGCGCGACCGGCATCCTGACCCTGCGCTGCCAGCAAGCCAGCGGCCGCTGGGAAGAAATCTGGCAGCAGCCCCGCAACCAGGCAGGAGCGGCCTGACCCGGTATCTGACAACGGCCCGCACTCAGACCATCGAGGCCAGACCAGGTTACCCGCCAGTCACCTACATTCCTGTCCCGCACCCCGTATCCTGCCATGCTCGCTGTAGGTGCTCAGCCGCCTCGCACACGGCGACTGGAAAGATGGGCCCCGCCGACGCTAGCGCCACATCTGGCCAATCTGGTCTGCCCTCGCTGCTCACGGCGGACAGTGCCCTGGCACGCAAGAGATCGGCGGTCCGGAGCGAGCGACTCTGGCCGGGGAAGCTTGCCGGGATGGTGCTCATCGACGGCGTCGATGACCGTCCTGAGCGGGCTCCCTGATCTGGAGCCCGCGGCCTGCTCAAGCGTTGCCAGTGACCAGAAGGACACCCCGCGAGGCACGCACCTCGCCGTCCTCGAGCCGGGCGCGAAGGGCTTCCTCGATGGCGACCAGCGCCCGCTGCCGGGTCTGGTCGTCGGCGTCCCGCAGCGCCTCGCGGACCCCGCCGACCCGGATGCTGGTTAGGGCGACTTCGGGTATCCGGTCCTCGCTGATCAGGACCTGATCGGCGTGCGGTGCGATCGCGACGCAATCGAACCCGGCCGCGTCAAGCACGGCGCGGACCCGGCCGGGATCGGCGAGGGAAAACGGGCCGGGTTCTGTGGGGGCGGGCATCGGCGGCAGCGATCCGGTGACCGTCGCCACCGCCGCGCCCGGGATGAGCATCCACTCGTTATCGAACACGCTCTGCCAGCAGACGAAGGACAGCGCTCCCCAGGGCCGAAGGGCCCTGCGGACGTTGGCGAAGGCGGCAACCGGGTCGGTGAAGAACATCACGCCGAAGCGCGAGTAGGCGGCGTCAAACCGGGCTTCGCCCAAGTCGTGCGCCTGGACGTCAGCGTGCAGGAACTCGATATTGTCGGCGCCGAGCCGCGCTGCCCGCTCGCGCCCCCGGGCGAGCATCTCGGCGGCGATGTCAACGCCGACAACCTCGCCGCCGGGCCCGACGCGAGAGGCCAGCTCCAGCGTCGTCCGGCCTGATCCGCATCCCAGGTCGACCACTCGCTGCCCGGGGAGCAGCTTCAGGCGATCCATCGCCAGCTGCCCGGGCAGCCCGCCCACCTCCTCGAGCTGGTCCTCGAGCTCGAGCCACGTCGGCGCCAGCTGCGACCAGAATTCGGCCTGCTCGATGTTGGCGAAGCTCACAGCCGGATCCCTCCTGTTCGTGAGCGCAGATGCCGCGAACCGACCCCGGAACCCGAGCCGGCGTTAGCGACCGCATGCAGGCCGGCCGAAGCCACCCACGAACTCGTCACCTGGCTCTGCCTGCGCGAGGGTTTGTTCTGCGAGGAGCCGCAGATGGCTCTCGGGAGCCGCTTCCACTACGACAGTGTGGCTGGGCCGGCGTCGTAGCTCAACCTGATGCGCGAGTCCGATTAGATTACCGATCTCTGCTTCGCCGCGGCGCCGCTCGCGGAGCAAGCAAACCGAATCTTGGGCTTCACGTCGGTATGGGGCCGGAGGTCCACGAAACGAGCGGGAAAATTACAACTGCGCCAACGACCGTTGCGACGCCCATGGCTAGCACGAGCCAGCCGATCAGATGACATGTTTCCGCAGCGACCCGGCATGCCTCTTACCGGAAATCTCTATCGCGACAGTCCGGCGGCAGTCGCCAGGGTTCGAGATCCACGGAGACGCGCTCTCATCGGCTTTGTGGGGCTGACTCCACGCAGCAGGCCTGCGGCCTGCGTTCACGATCCAGCCATGGAGCCATAACGATCCATCTGGGTGAGTCGCAGCCAGACATAGCCGACCCGCCAGCCCGCCCATATCTGCGGATCGGTGCAGCTCATTGTGTCATCGACGCGCAGCAGGGCTGTGCGGTGTGATCGTCAGCCACAGCTCGATTTGAATCCCGTCGGGGTCCGCTAGAGACACGAAGGACGAGTGGCCCAGCTCCCGGACAGGGGACCGGTCGACCGCGAGCTGATCGAGATGGGCTATCCATGCATCGAGCTCAGCGCGGTCTGCTACATCAAAGGCAAGGTGATCAAGGCCTGTCCGCAATGGGTCAAAAGAATCGCCAGAGCGGCCCGCATGGTTACAGAGGCCGAGCAGGAAGCCGCTGTGCTGATGGAGCAAGAGGATCCGAGGGATCCCGGCATTACCCAGCGCGACCTCGAATTCCTTGACGAAGTCGAAGCCCAGCACGCGCTCGTACCAGTCGGCGCTGACCCTCATGTCCCGCACCGTCAGCGCCACGTGCAGTGCTCGTTCGAAGGTAGGCATCGCGCCTCCATAAAGATCGGACTCGAAGCTCAATATTGTCCGTCCGGGTGCGCCCGGGTCACGTCCGGGCCAGTTCCAGCGGCGTACCGAACGGCGGCTCAGCGCGCCCCGCCAGTGGTGAGGCTCTGGCACGGCCCGTGAGCAGCCGACGCAAGAGCGTCGTCGCGACATGCGGAAACAACAACAGACGAGGGGGATCGGGTCAGCCAGCATTACCGGCATGTCACAGTCAGCCGCCCGCAGATCTTCAGCGGCGACGAGACTGAGAGCGCGCCGGACCTGCCCCGGCGGTCCTAGCATTTGTTGGCATGCCTCCCAAGCGGATGAACCGGGAAGAGTTCTTCACCAAGCTGTCGCCGCTCGACGAGAACGGGCTGCGGAAGGTGCTGTGGAATCTGTACTGGCGGGGCTCGGCGCCGCTGCGGGAACGCATCGAAGGCGAGCTCGATCCCGCCGCGCAGGACCGCCGCAAGCGCGCTGCGGCGCAGCCGGCGGACCCGGCCTGGGTGCTGTACGAAGTACGGGAGTTCGCGGAGCTGGCGCGCGCGGGCGCCTACATCGCCGGCGACCGGCGGGTGTCACCGAAGGAGCGGACCCGCTGGCGGGTGACTTTCCGGCGGCTAGCCGCCGACGCCCAGTCGGCACTGCGGGCCGAGGACGCCGGCCCGGCGCAGGAAGCGCTTGCCCTGATCATCGACCTGGCCTGCGAGATGCGGGACCGGAGTTATTTCCGTTCCGAAGATCCCGTGGAGGCGGCGCGGTTCGTGGTGTCCGACGCCGCTGCGATGCTCTGGGAAACCGTGCGGGACAGGCATGGCTTCCCGGCTCTTGCCGAACGCGCGGTGGTGCAACTCACCCGTTGGGAATCACGGTACGGGTGGACACGCGGGTGGGGGCAGGTTCACGAGAAGGAAACCTCCTTGGCCGAGGTGCTCGCCCGGATGATCGGTGTTCCCGACCTGTGGACCGTCTTCGCTGACCGTTACCTGGATGCGCTCGACCAGGTAGCCCGCGCCGAGGCGGCCAAGCCCGAATCCAGGCGGTCATGGGAACATCCTGGCTCGCATTACGTCCGCCGCCACCGGACCAGCGATCTCGCGGGATGGCACGACTTGCTGCTGGACCGGCTGATCGGCTCGGAGGCCGAGGACCGCCTCGACCGCCTTGTCAGCCATCCCGCGCTCGCCGGTCCTGAGCTCACCTTCCTGCAGGCGCGGCTGGCTCGCCAGCGAGGTGACCTCGGCGGCGCACGCAAGCTGGTCAAGACCTGCCTGCAGGAACTCCCCGGGCACGAGGGCTTCGCGAGCTTCGCCGCGGAGATCGGTGCGGACCTGCCGGCCCGTGCCCGGGAGGTGGCCGATCAGCGGTCACAATGGGGAGCCGCCAGTGCGACCGGGCCTGGGCCTGGGTAGCCTCGCCGCGGCATCGGCCCAGCGAGACGCCAGCATCAGCCGAACGTGACGGAGGAGCCGTTATGGCCAAGAGCAACCGCCGGCGGAAGCTGGACCGGTTCAAGCGCCAGGCCAGGGCTTCGCAAAAGCGGAGTGTATCGCTGCAGTGACCATTACGCGGCACACCGCGTCATGGGCTGCCGCCCATCCGGCTGATGAGCTCATCCTTGGTAATACCGTACGGTGCGGCCCATCCCGCGACGCGATCGAGATCAACCGGGTCGGGCAGGACACGCATGGCCTGGTCGGCTGCCTCGGGGAATCCTGTCCTACGCAAAATGTCAACCACATGCTGCCTGGTGAGTTGCACCGCGACCACCGAACTCTCGCCTCTGTGAGGAATCGCCGTGCCTCTACTATCTACCTCCTCGGTCAGGGCAGCGGACCCACGCCGGGCAGCCGGGCGGCCAGGAGAGACGGAGACGGCGGATCCACCAGAAGCGGGACCGGGTCTGGGCGAGGGGTGAGGAAGATCGCCATCTCCCAACCATTTGGACGGCCCAGTAGCGGCTGGTGCGGTCGTGATCATGCGGGCAAGCCGCTGGGCGGGAGAGAATCCGGGAATGACGGAGCCCCAGTCGTCTGGCCCGGTGTTCTCGGGACGTACCGCATGGGCGCAGAGGGTGCAGACGCCGCTGCGCCAGTTCCTGCGGACGGAGACTGGCAGCGCGGCGGTCCTGCTGGCAGCGACGGTGGCCGCGCTGGCGTGGGTGAATTTCGACTCGCCGTCGTATGAGAATTTCTGGCGGACACGGGTGTCGCTGCGGGTCGGCACGGCCGGGGTGTCCCTGGACCTGCACGGCTGGGTGAACTCCGGGCTGATGGCGTTCTTCTTTCTGGTGGCCGGGCTGGAAGCACGCCGAGAGTTCGATATGGGCGAGTTGCGGCAGCGGCGGCGGCTTGCTCTGCCGCTGCTGGCCGGTGTGGGCGGGATGATCGTACCGATAGGCATCTACCTGGGCGTCAACGCCGGGCGGCCGTCGGCGGCAGGCTGGGGCACGGCGATGTCCACGGACACTGCGTTCGCGCTGGGGATGCTGGCACTGGTCGGGCCCCGGCTGCCCGATCGCGTGCGCACGTACCTGCTCACCTTCTCGATCGTCGATGACCTGGTCGGGATCGGTGTCATCGCCTTCGCCTACAGCGGGCACATCCGGCTGACAGCGCTCCTCAGTGGGCTGGGAATCCTCGGCGGGATTCTTCTGGTCCGGGCCGGTGGGCTGCGTTATGGCCCGGTGTATTTCCTGCTCGGGGCGGCGGCGTGGGTCGCGTTCCTCAAGTCCGGTGTGGACCCGGTTGTGGTCGGCCTCGTGATGGGCCTGCTTACGTACGCCTACCCGGCCGCGCGTGGCGACCTGGAGCGGGCCACGGACTTGTTCCGGTTGTTCCGCGAGCAGCCCACGCCGGAGCTGGCCCGGTCGGCGCGGGTGGGCGTCTCGGCAGCGATCTCACCGAATGACCGGCTGCAGCAGCTCTACCACCCGTGGACGAGCTTTGTAATCGTGCCGTTGTTCGCCCTGGCCAACGCCGGCATCGTGGTCAGCGGCAGCTTCCTGGCCCGGGCCTATACGTCACCGATCACGCTGGGGATCCTGTTCGGCTATGTGGTGGGTAAGCCGATCGGGACCGCCGGCGCTGCGTGGCTGGTCACCCGGCTAAGCGGCGGACGGGTCCGCCCGCCGGTGGGCTGGGCGGCGGTGACGGGCGCCGGGGCGATCGCCGGTATCGGCTTTACCGTGTCACTGCTGATCGCCTCCCTTGCCTTCGGTGGCGCCCAGCTGGAGGAGGCGAAGCTCGGCATCCTGTCCGCGGCGCTCTGTGCCTCGGCGCTTACCTGGATCGTGTTCCGGGTGACCGCACTGCTCCCGAAGCGGCTGCGGATCCGCGCGCTACTGGGTACCTCCGAGGTGATCGTGGATCTCGCGGTGCCGTTCGATGCGCGTCGCGATCACGTGCGGGGTCCGGAAAAGGCGCCGGTAACGGTCGTGGAGTACGGCGACTTCGAATGCCCCTACTGCGGCCAGGCCGAGCCTGTCGTCCGCGAGCTGCTCGCCGATTTCGGCGACGTCCGCTACGTGTGGCGGCACCTGCCGCTCAACGATGTCCACCCACACGCCCAGCTGGCTGCGGAGGGAGCCGAGGCCGCGGCCCGGCAGGGCACGTTCTGGGAGATGCACGACATGCTGCTTGCCCACCAGGGCGCTCTGGCGGCCCGGGACCTGATCGGCTACGCCGGTGACCTCGGCGTCAATGTTGAGAAGTTCGCCGACGATCTCCGCGAGCACGCGGGCGCGGCCCAGGTCGCCGAGGACGTGGACTCCGCCGACCTGTCCGCGGTGTCTGGCACGCCCACATTCTTCATCAACGGCAAGAGACACTATGGCGCTTACGACATCGGGACGCTGTCGGCCGCGGTGAAGGCGGCCCGGGCAAGGGCCGCGATCAGCTCCTGACGGCGGCGCGATTGGCAGCGGGATCTCTCTGCGGGCAGTTTCTTTCGCCCAAGAAGATGCTGGCGGCCGGTCACCACCACGGCCAATCGGGCCTAGGGTTGATAGGGACAGGCAGGGTCGGCCGGGTCCGCGGAAGGAGGCGCGATGAGCGCACAGCAGCGGGTTGGCGCAGCTGCCGATCTGGCGCCGGGCAAGGTGGTGGGCGCGGGGCGCTACGCGGTCGGGAACGCCGGCGGGCGCTACTTCGCGGTCACGCGCCGATGCCGGCACCTCGGCGCTGACCTGGCGGGTGGCAGCATCGATGAGGATGGCTGCCTGGTGTGCCCCTGGCACCACTCGGCCTACGACGTCGGGACCGGCCGGATGGTCCGGGGACCGCAGGGGATCTTCGCCAGGGTGCCCGGCCTGGACTTCGGTTACCGCATGCTCACGCGGGTGCTGCCTCTGGGGCGGGCGCCGGTGACCGAGCGCGACGGCGAGCTTTACATCGGTGGCTGAGCCCGCGGCACGGCCACCCCCCGATGGTGCCCGAAGCGCGGGCTAGCGTGCCCTACCAGCAGTCCCAGTGGACCCTCTCACCTTGGGGAATCCTCGGTCCGCGCCTGATCGGCGTCCGGGGTCGGGCCTGAGCCGGTGGCCTGGCAGAGTGGGCGGGGTGGGCGATCGGCTGCTGACCTTGTTCCTGTGCGGGGATGTGATGGCTGGCCGCGGCGTCGACCAGGTTCTGCCGCACCCTGGTGACCCGGAACTGCGGGAGCCGCACGTCGATGACGCGCGGGCATACGTCCGCCTGGCGGAGCGGGCCAGTGGCCCGATCCCGCGGCCGGCCGGCTTTTCCTGGCCGTGGGGGGATGCCCTGCGGGTGCTCGACGACCTGGCGCCCGATGTCCGGGTGATCAACCTGGAGACGAGCATCACCCGCAGTAGCGAATTCGCGCCGGGCAAGGCCGTTCACTACCGGATGAGCCCGGGCAACCTTCCGTGCGTGGCCGCGGCCAGGCCCGATGCCTGCGCGCTGGCGAACAATCATGTGCTCGACTTCGGCCGCCGAGGGCTGCGGGACACCCTGGGCGCCTTGTCCGGTGCCGGGCTGCGGGCGGTGGGCGCGGGACGCGACGCCGGCCAGGCCCGGCGGCCGGTGGCCGTCCCGGTGCCGGGCGGCGGGCGGGTGGTGATCTTCTCGTGCGGGACGGGTTCCAGCGGGATCCCGGCCGGCTGGGCCGCTGCCCCGGGCCGGCCGGGCATCGACTTGCTGCCCGATCTGTCCGGCGCGACCGCCGACGATGTCACCGGGCGGGCGCGGGCCGCGAAGCGGCCCGGTGACGTCGTGGTCGTCTCCGTCCACTGGGGATCCAACTGGGGGTATGACGTGGACCCGGATCAGGTCCGCTTCGCCCGCCGGCTGATCGACGGGGGCGTCGACCTGGTGCACGGTCACTCCTCGCATCACCCTCGCCCGGTCGAGGTGTTCCGGGGCAAGCTCGTCTTGTACGGCTGCGGCGACTGCATCAACGACTACGAGGGCATCACCGGCCATGAGCAGTACCGGGCCGACCTGCGCCTGCTGTACTTCGCGTCGCTGCAGCCGGGCACGGGTGAGCTGGCGGCCCTGCGGATGGCGCCCTTGCAGGCCAGGAAACTGCGGCTGCACCGCGCTCCCGCGGCGGACGCGCAGTGGCTGAGCGCGGTGCTGGAGCGGGCCAGCCGCCGCTTCGGGTCCCGGGTCGATCTGCAGCCCGGCGGCCTGCTGGCGCTGCGCCCGGGGGCGTCATGAGCCGGGCCGCTTCCCCCGGGGACCTGGTCGAGGCGGCCCGGGCGGCTGGCGTCAGCGATGAGCGCGTGCTGGAGGCGATCAGCGCGACACCCCGCGCCGGATATGTCCCCGGCGGCTATGTCACGGTTGCCGACCGCGACCAGCCGATCCCGATCGGGCACGGGCAGGTGACCACGCAGCCGTCGTTGTCGGCCCGGATGATCGAGGGCCTGCGCCTGGCCGGCGGTGACCACGTGCTCGAGATCGGCACCGGCCTGGGTTTCCAGACGGCGCTGCTAGCCCGCCTGGCCGCCAGCGTGGTCAGCATCGAGCGCTGGCCGGACCTGGCCGGCCAGGCGCGGCGGAACCTTGCCCGGCAGGGCATCCGCAACGCGGAGGTGCTTGCCGGTGACGGCAGCCGCGGGCTGCCGGACCGCGCCCCCTACGACGCCATCTTGGTCTCGGCCGCGTTCCCGCAGGTCCCCGCGCCGCTGGCCGCCCAGCTCCGAGACGGCGGCCGCCTGGTACAGCCCATCGGGCCGGGCGGCAATGAGCAGGTCGTGCTGTTCGAGCGTGCCGCGGCCGGGCTGCAGCGGCGTCAGGTACTCACCCTGGCCAGGTTCGTCCGGCTGCACGGGCAATACGGGTTTCCGTCCCAGTCCTGACCCAGCTCGTGGGCTACCCAAAGTAACGTTGACACCATGTGTCACATTGATATACAAACCGGAATGCCGTCTTGGCGGAAGCCGGCTGGGGGGAGCGGCAAATGACGTTCGCTGATGTTGATCTTGCTCGTCTGCTGATCGCGCTGGCGGTGCTCCTTCTGGCCGCGCACGGTGTCGGGGCGCTGTTCGCCCGTCTTGGCCAGCCGCCCGCCATCGGGGAGATTGTCGGTGGCCTGCTCCTCGGGCCGTCGGCTCTCGGCGCGGCCTTTCCGGCCGTTCAGCACTGGATCTTCCCGGCCGCCGGATCGTCGGCGGCTGCCCTGGGGGCCGTCTATCAGCTTGGCCTGCTGCTGCTGATGTTCGCCGCTGGCGCTGAGATGCGCCGGCTTCTGCAGCGTGATGCCGTGCGGCCGGTCGGGCTGATCGCGTCTTTCGGCCTTGTCCTGCCGTTCGCGGCGGGACTCGGGCTGGTGGCAGCTCTGGGTGTCAGCAGCTTCATCGGCACCGCCGGTAACCACACGGCGCTCACACTCGTGTTCGGGATGGCGGTAGCGGTCACGAGCATCCCGGTGATCTCGCGGATCATGCACGACGTCGGTCTGCTTGGCACGCGCTTTTCGCGCATCGTGCTCTCCGTTGCCGTGATCGAGGACATCGTGCTGTACGTCATCCTCGCTGTCGCGATCGGGCTGGTGCAGGTCAGCGGCAGCGAGGCGTTCGGGGTCCCCACGGCGCTGAAGATCCACGGCGTGGCCCAGAACAGCGTCTACCACACCGTGGTGGCCGTGATCTTCCTCGGCGTGGCGCTCACCGTCGGGGGGCGTGCCTACAAGGCGCTGATCGGGATGCGGGCAAACGTCCTGGCTCGCCGGAGCCCAGTCGCGTTTCAGCTGCTGTGGATGCTCGCGCTGTCGGCTGGGGCGCTGGCTCTCGGTCTCGTGCCGCTGTACGGCGCGTTCGTCGCGGGCATTACCGTGGCTGTCGCCAATGACGCCGAGGTGGTGCGGGAGCGCAACGCTCTCGCGGGTGTCTCGTTCGGCTTCTTCATCCCGGTCTACTTCGCGATCATCGGCATCCAGCTCGACCTGATCCACCACTTCAATGTGGTCTTCTTCGTCGGGTTCCTCGCCTTCGCGTGCGTCGCGAAAGCGGCCAGCGTGTACCTGGGAGCGCGGCTCTCGCGGGAGAACAGGTTCACGTCGGCGAGCCTGGCGATCGCGATGAACGCCCGCGGCGGGCCGGGCATCGTGCTCGCCTCGGCCGCCTACGCGGCGGGCATCATCAACCAGACGTTCTTCGTCAGTCTCGTGATGCTCTCCGTGGTGACCTCGCTGCTGGCCGGATCCTGGCTGGAACGTGTCGCGGACAGGCTCGCCGGCGCTGGACGGCAGCCTCAGCAAGCCATTGCCGACGTCTCCGGCGAGTTCAGCGCCACCTGACGGGCCCGGGCTCCCGCGCACCGGGAGCAGCCTCACGAACGCGCTTTCCCCAGGGCCACGGCAACGTCGCGCGGGCACCATGCCGCGTGAAGCTCACGGCCGCTGGGCAGGTACCTGCGGCCAGCATATAAAGATCGCCCAGTGCCTGCCTGGAAGCTTTATCGAGTAGGTGATGACCAGGGACGAGGCAGCGGTGAGGGTTGGTGCTGCGGGAAGTTCCCGCCTTGCCAGTGGTGATTGCCCGGC
>DATGVY010000551.1:0-3505 GCA_035299845.1 Streptosporangiaceae bacterium | reverse complement strand
CCCCCCTGGATTCCATCAAGCAGCGAAGCCAGCAGCTCAATCTCGGCGTCCCGACCGAGCAGCGGCCCAAGGTTGCTCGCAAAGATGGACATCAGAGAACCATCCTCGCAGCACCGGCATACCTGCAAAAGGCGCCCGCCGGCGATGCACACCGGCGGCAGACGCGCCTGTCCCGGCAATGCCTACCCGCTGCGGAGGAACCGTCAGGCGAGCGGCTTGCACTCTTCTCGCCGTGGCCATGGCTTGCCGTTGCGATGGGTGCATCTGCGTGGGGCCACCGCTGGGCCTACCTCCCCCATGGGCTGTGCTGCCGGAAACCTGCGTCACGACCTGAGTCAAATGACGCATGCGGCTTTCGTGCACGGCGGCCTACCGTCCTGGCATTCACCCATCTCACCAGAGAGAAGGATCACCATGGGCACATACGCACTGCGGAATGTCGTTCTCGTACACGGAGGATTCGTCGACGGCTCCGGCTGGCAGGGCGTCTACGAATCGCTCACCCGCGACGGCTACCATGTCAGCGTCGTGCAGAACCCCACCCTGTCGCTGGCCGGTGACGCCGCTGCGACGCGGCTGATCATCGACGCCCAGGACGGACCGGTCGTGCTGGTCGGCCACTCCTACGGCGGCGCGGTCATCACCGAGGCCGGCACCCACCCGAACGTGGCGGCGCTGGTCTACATTTGCGCGTTCGCGCCGGATAAGGACGAGTCGGTCAACACGCTCCTGGCCACTTTTCCGCCAGACGCGCCGCAGCCGCCGATCCTGCCACCCCAAGATGGCTTCTTGTTCTTGGACCGGGACAAGTTCCACGCCTCCTTCGCCGGCGACTTGCCTGCCGCGGACGCCGCGTTCATGGCCGACGCGCAGGTCCCCTGGGGCGTGGACGCCCTCGGCGGGCCGGTCACCGAGTCTGCCTGGCGGGCCAAGCCAAGCTGGTACCTGGTCACCACCGAAGACCGGATGATCCCCCCGCCTGCCCAGCACGCCATGGCCGAGAGGGCCGGCGCCACCCTGTCCGAGGTCGCGGCCAGCCATTCCGTTTACCTGTCGCAGCCAGAGGCGGTGGCCACGCTCATCGCGCAGGCCGCGGCCGGCGCCGCGGAGCGGTAGGCACCACGCCAGACGCCGTCCCGCCTCCCCTGACCCTGGCCGCGGCGCCTCGGCCGGGCCGCAGTCAGGGGTGCGCGACAACCACAGCCTGGTGCCGTCCACGACACCGCTTGTATTCGAACTGCGGCTCAATTCGGCTACTTGTGCGGTCGTCCTGGACCGGCGCAGGAGACGTGTCTGCAGCAGGTGCGCAGGTTCGAGGAGGCCATCACCGCCCACCGGGACGCTGCCGCCATCTACCGGGAGACCGGCGACCGGCACGACGAGGGCTGGGCACTGGGCAACCTCGGCAACGCTCTGAGGCGGGTGGGACGGTTCGAGGAGGCCATCACCGCCCACCAGGACGCCACCGTAATCTTCCGCGAGACCGGCGACCGCCACCGCGAGGGCTTGGCAATGATCAACCTCGACATCGCCCTGCAGCAGGTGCGCAGGTTCGACGAGGCCATCACCGCCTGCGAAGAGGCCGCTGCCATCTTCTGCGAGACCGAAGATCAGCACAATGAACAGATCGCTCTAAGCAACCTCGAAGACGCCAGAGCCGAACCCGGCAGGCACGCCGGAGCGAATCGGGGCTGATGGCCGCTGATACCGCCCATCCACCACGCTGGTTGTCCCGTACGGACTAGGGGTACCTAGGTGCTGTCGCGGCATCGTCTTCAACCGCCGCCCTCAAAAGGAGGGGCCATGAGTTATGCCAGGCAACTGCTGGACACCTACCCAGGCGACACCAACGCCGACGCCGGCCTGCTGGCCGCCACTATCGATGCGCTCAGCGACTGTGCCCAGGCCTGCGTCGCCGACGCCGACGCTGACTTGCGTGAGCAGGACGTGACCGAGATGGTCACGTGCATCCGGCTGTGCTGGGATTGCGCCGGCGTCTGCGCCGCCACCATGGGGGTGGTAAGCCGCCAGACCGCCTACGCCAGCAGCGTCACCAGGCCGTTGCTGCAGGCATGCCTCGCTGTCTGCAAGAGCTGCGGCGACGAGTGCGAGCGTCATGCCCGGCACCACGAGCATTGCCGGGTCTGCGAGCAGGCCTGCCGACGCTGCGAACAGGCCTGCCGGGAACTCCTTGACGCCCTGACATAACATACCGATCCGCTGCAGCGGGCCCGTCAGGCTGAATTCGCAAACTAACCGCCCGCACGGCCTGGCGGCCATGCTGGCCATGGGGCAACTTCTGTCCTGCAGAAACCATTAGCGCGGGCCAGGTCTCCTCAAGCACGGAGATCCCGAGCAGCGCGGCAAGCCGGCGCATCTCGCCGTCGAGGTCGGCGGACAGGTCGTCGTAGTGCACGAGCAGCACGTTCGGCTCGTCGCGCCGGGCCCAGGCATCGGCTAGATGCCACATGACGCCAGGCGGGGAGTCGAGCTGCTCCCTGGGGGCCGCGTCATCGTCGATCCAGCTGAGCAGCCAGTCGTGCAGCGGCGGCCGCTGAGCAGGCGGCTGGGCCGGCTCTGGCTGGCCGGTCAGCTGACGCATCCTGACCTGGTCGATGTCAGGGGCGCTGGTTCTGCTCGAAGGCGTCAACGAGCGCCGCGGGCGCCTGACAGCGCCAGGCGTCCACGATCAGTTCCGCAAGCTCCTCGACGCCGATCGCCGGCAGCCGGACGAGAACCGCGGGAAACCCGTTGTAGTGCGGCTCGGTGAAGAACTTCTCCTCGTCGGCGGCGAGCAGCATCTCCTTCTCCTGCTGGCCGGCGACGCGCACGGCCAGCACATCGGGCCTGGGGATCCGGGGTTTCTTCGGCTCGACGCGTTCGTTCCAGGCCCAGGCGAAGCCCTTCTGCTTGCCCCGGTTATGCACGGAGAACCCGAAATGGTCGTCCGCCTGGCTGGTCTCGGGCAGGGACAACGCAATGCGGCGGACATCAGACTGGTCAGCCATCGCCGTCCGCTCCTTCATGTTCGGGGACGCAGCACACAGGAGAAGTCTGCCGCGACCGCGCCGCCAGCGCCACGGGCGCCTCCGCCAGCGGCACGGGCACCTCGGCCGGTGCCATCGTCTCCGTCCCGAGATCTACCGGCCCGGCAGCGCGACATCGACCCATGCCGCTTCCCAGAAGGTGCTGACGATCACCCGCAGGCGCCTGACGCCCGGCCCGACCGGCGGCCAGAAATAAAACCGCCGCTGCCCTCGTTCGCCGCCGAGCCACGCCAGTTACCCGCCGGCCAGGCCTGATGCTCCAGGCCAGCGTCATCGACGGCGCGGACGTCAAAGCACGGCATGGCCATCGGCCAGTACTCCCCCATCACCCACGGGTGGCCGTAAAGCTGAATGGAGACCTGGTCCGCGTGCACGGAGAGGCCCTCGATCACGGCGGTAGCGTGCTCAAGCGGCAGCCGGACCGCCAGGCCAAGCTGCTCGCCCGGCAGGAATCCGCC
>DATGVY010000550.1:0-5026 GCA_035299845.1 Streptosporangiaceae bacterium | reverse complement strand
GGGCGGCGGACCAGGGACCTGGCAGTCGGTGGGCAGCGGACCAGGGACCTGGGGACCCGTGGGCTCCGGGCCGGGGACCCAGCGACCCGTGGGCCGCCGGGCCGCCCGCCCGGGCCTCCTGGAGTTCGGTGCGCGCTGCGGCTCCAGGACCCGGCGCCGGCGAAGCCTGGACCGGCGGGCCCGACGCAGGCAGGCTGGCCACGCAGGCCAGCCAGGCCGTGCCGCCGCCCACGCCGGGGCGGCGGCAACACCGCCAGCCTGACCGCAGGCAGGACGCCGACGAGGAGTACGACTGGTACCGCTACCTGAGCCATGGCGGCGGCACGCCCAGCCATGAGCCCGATTCCGCCGGTCCCGCGGCTCATGATGAGGGCTTCCTGGCTGGCCGCACGGGCCGCGCGCCGCGCGCCGTGCGGAAGAACCGCGATGAGCGCAAGGAACGGGCAGAACGCAAGAACCGGGATGAACGGAAAACTCGCCGGGACCGTAAGAACCGCATCCCGGATGATGGCCCGCTGACTGCGGGGCAGTCCGATGGCCGCGATGCGTCCGATCCGGACGGCATCAGCACGTGGCGGGAGCAGGCGCCAGCCGGTTACGCGGATCCGCCTGGCGACGCTGCCGGCACCGGGCCTGGTCACGGCTGGCGCGCCTCTCCTGGTGCGGCTGCCGCGCAGGTGGCACCAGCCGATTCCGGCTATCTGCACGACCCGTATCCGGGGCCTGCCGCGGCATGGCCTGCGGATCCGGATTCTGGCTACTGGCAAACGTCGTATCCGGGCTCTGCTGGCGTCCGGCCAGCGCCCGCTGCCGATTTCCGGCCGGACCCCTATCCGGGGCCTGCCGCGGCGGGGTCGGCGCCGCCGGATGCCGGCCACCGGCAGCCGTCGTATCCAGGCCCGGCCGGCACCGGCTCGTGGGCGGAGAGCGCGCCAGCCGCCTATGCCGGCCCGGCCGGCACCGGCTCGTGGGCGGAGAGCGCGCCAGCCGCCTATGCCGGCCCGGCCGGCGACACCGCTGACACCGGCCCTGGTCACGGCTGGCGCGCCTATCCGGGTCCGGCTGCCGCGCAGGCGGCACCCGCGGCCGCTGGTTACCGGCAGCCGTCGTACCCCGCGAGTCCGGCGAGCTGGCCAGGCGGCAGCCCGGACGTCGGCCGCAGCACACCTCATCTTCCTGCCCAGGGCCACGCCGACCAGGCGTTCGTGCCGGGCGGCTTCGAGCATTCGCGGGGAGCAGCGGAGGTGCCGGACTATGGCGGCGGCGAGTTCTTGCCCGAGCCGCCCCGTCCGGCGGCAGTCGTCCAGCGGCCGGCGAAGCGCGGCAAGAAGGCGCTCCGCCCGCCGGCCGCCCGTGCCGTCCGCCGTGCGGCGCATCCCGATGTGCTAGCACGCGCGAGGTTCGCCGCGGCCGCTGGCAGCGCCGGTAGCGCGGGCCCGGCAGCACCTCCCGACGTGGCCGAATGGCCAGACCGTGCGGGACGGCCGGTTCCGCCGACATGGCCGGCTGGTCCCGAAGGCCGCGTAAATCCCGAAGTTCCGGTCTTGCCGCAACGGCCAGCTCGTCCGGCACGGCCCGGCGGCGCGGACCGGCAAAGCGGTGCTGAGCGCACCGGCGAGGCTGGCCAAACTGCGCTGCCTGGCCGCGCCGGGCGTCGTAGCGGGGGCGCCCGGAGCCGGAGACGGCTGCCGCGCCGGGTGCTCTGGCTAACGGCCAGTGCCCTTGTCATCGTCGCGGCCGCAGTCGCTGTGCGGGCGAGACCGGGCCCGGGGCCAGCTCACGTGCTGGTGACCCCGGCCAGGCTCGGCAGCTACGTCATGGAACCGCATCTCGCCAAGGTGATGAAGGCGAGCCTGCTGCAACAGCAGATCGTGGCCAAGAGCGCGGGCGAGGCAAAGCACGTGGTATACGCCGTCTATCAGGACAGCACCGGCGCTGCCGCGCAGGCCGGCCCGCAGATCATCCTGTTCATCGGCGGCAATCTCGCCGGCGCTTCGCCGGGTGGCTTCATCAGCAGCTTCATCGGCCAGGCCAGGGGGGCTCAGCGGACCAGCGCCGGATCGATGGGCGGCGAGGCCGCCTGCGTTTCCCGCATCCCGGGCAGCGTCGCCGAGTGCGCCTGGGCCGACAACGACACCTTCGGGGTGGTGGCCTCGCCGACCCTGAGCGTCTCGGCCCTGGCCGCGGAACTCCGTAATTTCCGGCCCGAGCTGGAACGCCCGGCCAGGTAGCCAGCATCCGTCCGTAGTCAGGCCGGGCGCCGCTGCTTGCCGTACCCGCCGTCTGCCGTACCCGCCGTCTGCCGTTCCAGCCGTCTGCCGTTCCCGGCCGTCTGCCGTTCCCGGCCGTGCGTCGTTCCCGGCCGTGCGTCGTTCCCGGCCGTGCGTGGTTCCCGGCCGTGCGTGGTTCGCGGCCGTGCGTGGTTCCCGGCCGTGCGTGGTTCGCGGCCGTGCGTCGTCGGCCCTACTGCTTGCCGTCTCCGGTCTTGTGCGGGTCCTACTGCGTGTCTGACGTGCCCTTGCCGTCTTGCGGCCGCTGCGGACGGAGCGATAGCCGGGCAATGGCTATTGTTATCGCCGCGGCCAGCACCACCAGGCCGGCGAGCTGCCCGCCGATCAGGCGCGGGTTCAGTGGCAGCGTGTCCGAGATGGATGTTGCCCTGATCGCCCGGGAGTTCCTGTGACCGGTCGCAGGGAAGCCAGGTGACTGCCCGTCCGACGGCCGCGGGGAGACGGTCGGGAACAGGCCAGCAGGGTTTGTCCCGCTGCCAGACGGGTTGGTCACAGGGGGCAGCGGAGGTAGCGGAGGCACCGAACTCGTGCTGGGCGGCGGGCTCGCGGACGGCAAGTGGCGGGCAGCGATTCTGACCGAGGCGTCCGCGCTGAACGAGATGGCGCCCTTCGCCTTCGCCTCGGCGGTGAGCCGCACATGGCGGCCCGGAATAGCGGCCTTCCGCACTGCCACCCGTGCTTTCAGCTCGTCCGCCTGTCCTCGGGGCAGGTTTCCCAGCGCGCAGGTTGCCCTGCTGGCGTTCGGGCAGACCGAGAATCGCGGCACGCCAACGCCCTTCAGGTGATGGACGGCTGCACTGACGATGACCCGCCTGGCGCTGGCGTGGGTGCTCCAGACCCAGATGATATAAGTCGCCGTGCCGCCGGGGCGTACCCGTGCTTTGCTGCCGAAGGGCTGAACGATCACGCAGAGGTGGCTGACCTTCGGGGTTGACGTCGGGCTCGGGCTGGGCGACGGGCTCTTGGTCTTGCTCGGGCTGGTGCTGGGTGAAGGGGTCCTGCTCGGGCTGGTGCTGGGTGAGGGGGTCCCGCTGTTGCCCGGCGGAGGGCTGGTCGGGCTCGGGTCCGGTGCCGGAGTGGAGCTGAACGGCGAATCTGGCGTGGGAGCCACGCTGCTGGGCGATGTCGAACTGCCCGGGCTAGCGAGGTTCCCGCGCTTGTCGGTGGCCAGCGCCCGGTTCTTGCCTCGGGGCTGCCTGGCGGCCGCGAGCTGGGTCGTCTTGTGCGCCGGCATGAGGAGGTCAGCCGCCGGCGTGAACGGATCTGACACCGAAGCCACGAGTGCGATGCCTGTATCCGGCTGAGCGCTCGGCGCGGCAGCCACCCTGACAATCGCTGTCGGGCGGCTGGCACACGGATGCTTCGCCGCCGCTGCGGCGGCTATGTGCGTTCCGGCAAGAACCACGCTGGCCAGCCCGCACGAAACTACGGCAGTCCCGGCCAATGCGCCGAAACCGGCCGATCCGGCACGCCGGTTCCTCACGGTATCGGCCTCGCCCTGGTCGATGTCCCGGCGGGGACTTCGCTCGTCGCCATCTCACATCACACTATGCTTGCTGCACAAATGGGCATTCCCCGCTGTCCCCATTCGACACCTCAGCCCGGCGCGTGCGCTAGAGGCGACAAATGAAAGTCTGGTAGCGCCCTTGCTGCGGTGGATAACCGGGGAGGCAGTACGGATCCGCATGAAATCCTGACCAGGCCCGCTCCGCCGCCAGACCTGGTTCTCAGCTACGGTCCCGGTCAGGACCATGTCGCTGACCTGCGGCTACCAGCGTCTGGGAACAGGATAGGGCCGAGCCGCCTGACGGCCGCCCCGCTGGTGTTGCTGCTGCACGGTGGCTTCTGGCGCGCGGCCTTTGACCGCGCACATGCTGGGCCGCTGGCGTCGGCGCTCGCACAGGCGGGGTATTCGGTCTGCGTGCCCGAATACCGCAGAACGGGACAAGCCGGCGGCGGCTGGCCGGGCACCTTCGACGATGTCGCCGCAGCAGTTGATGCCTTGCCCGGCATTGCCGCGGAAGCGGCCGCAGGCCGAGTGGATCCGGCGGCGGTGCTGCTCGCCGGGCACTCCGCCGGAGGGCACCTGGCGTTGTGGGCCGCGGCCAGGAATCTGATCCCCCCGGGAATGCCGTGGCGCAGCGAGCCACCGCACGCCCGTGGTGTCGTCGCGCTTGCGGCGGTGAGCAACCTCGCCGCCTGCGACGAGCAGGGCCTCGGGCGCGGTGCGGCAGCCTTGCTGATGGGCGGCGGACGGAATCGCCATCCGGGCCGCTACGCCCTGGCGGACCCCGCCCGTCTCCTCCCGCTCAGTGTTCCGGTCCGGCTGGTGCACGGTGAGCTCGATGACGTGGTGCCGTGCGGGATGAGCCTGGACTACGCGGCCCGGGCAGCCCGCGCGGGCGGCGACGTCGTGTGCGACGCACTGCCAAGGTGCGGCCATTTTGAGGTGATTGATCCGCTGTCGGGCGCATGGCCGCGGGTGCTGGCGGCGTTCCGCGCCCTGATCGCGCCGCCCGGCCTGTAGCCACCAGCCTGCGGGATCCGCAATGATTTCCGTTCGTGTATGCTCGCCTGGCACGGGCGAGGCCGGCCGGCGGATGAGGTAGTTCCCCGGCTGGTGCGCACGGGTCAGCGCGGAAGGTAGCGCCTGGCCACCTGCCCCCTTAGCTCAGTCGGCAGAGCGTCTCCATGGTAAGGAGAAGGTCTACGGTTCGATTCCGTAAGGGGGCTCC